>NZ_RZTF01000018.1:21146-28442 GCF_004023175.1 Mesorhizobium sp. M7A.F.Ca.MR.362.00.0.0 | reverse complement strand
CGGCAAGGGCCAGGACGGAGAGCAGGGCCGCTGTCAGGGCGAAACCACGCAATGCGGTCCCGCGCTCCACGCTTGTTGCGTTCATGTCTGCCCTGTCCTCACTTCAAGCCGCGTCGTTCAGGTCCGGCTCCCCCTCCGGACCGGTCACATCAAAACAAAAAGGTGGCGGCGATTCTACATCGCGCCACCTCTGATATCCTTCGAAAAGGACGAAAAATTGGCGTTAGAACCGCGGCGGACGCGGAGCGCCACCTGCACCGCCGGCGGCGCCAGCAGCGACCGGGCGCGGCGTCATCGGCAGCAGGCCTTCGCGCTGGGCGCGCTTGCGGGCCAGCTTGCGGGCGCGGCGGACAGCTTCAGCCTTTTCACGGGCGCGCTTCTCGGACGGCTTCTCGTAGTGACCGCGCATCTTCATTTCGCGGAAAATGCCTTCGCGCTGCATCTTCTTCTTGAGAGCGCGAAGCGCCTGATCAACGTTATTGTCGCGGACGAGTACCTGCACGGGCAATCCTGTCTTTCGGGTTTGATATCAACAGGCAAGCGGCCATAGCCACTAGCCTCCGCAGCGGTTTACACCACGAATTGGGGCGGCTGATAGCAGAATCATGCCGCGCTGTCCACAGTGGAAATGAATTTGCGGGGCCAGCCGCCGTCTGTTTGCCCTGGGACAAGTGTGCCACTTGCCCATGAGATAAGGAGCCGACTAGGCCGTCGCGAGGTGCAGCAGCTCGAAATCCTCGAAGAACTCGCCGTAGTCGCAGGTGATCTCCTCGCCCACGGCGATGTCGCGGGTCGCGGTGGCTCCGCCATATTGCGAAAAATCCGTATTCGGATTGCTGGAATGGTTCATGAAGCGGCCATTGTCGACTTCATAAACCATGAAACCCGGCCGGTCCGGGCTCGGATAGGCATAGCGGTCGAGCAGTTCCCTAAGATGCGGGGGTGCCGTCTCGTATTTGTCCATGGGGATCAGCCGGTCGAAATCCGGATCGAGCCGCCAGATCGAAGCGCCTTTCCCGATCGGCTCCGCGGCGAACACGCCGACGCCTTCGATCGCGCTCGCAGTCACATAGGTTCTGATCAGCATCATGGTTCCAGACCCGCTTTTAGACAGGAACGGAATCGCCAAATCGCGGCGAAAAATCAAGAGCGGCTGTTTGCCTGGCGGCTATGAACATGCATCCCGCCGCTGGAATCTTCACGTCCGATTGATCGACACGCCGCCATCGGCAAACAGAGCCGCTCCGGTGGTGAAGCTCGAGGCGTCGGAGGCGAGATAGAGTGCCGAGTGGGCGATCTCCTCCGGCATAGCGATACGCTTCAAAGCATGCAGGCCTTCGACGAAGGTCCGCGATTCCGGAGTCTTGAAGGTTGCCGCCGGCGTGTCCGTGCCGCCGGGCAGCAGCGCGTTGACCCGCACACCTTTCGGGCCGTATTCGGCGGCCAGCACCTGGGTCAGCCCGATCAGCCCGGCCTTGCTCGCGGCATAGCTGGTCATGCCTGGCATGCCGACTGTGTGGCCGACGAAGGTGGAGGTGAAGATCAGCGAACCACCGCCACGCTCGACCATTGCCGGCACCTGGTATTTGGCGCCGAGAAACGCGCTGGTGAGATTGGTGTCGAGCGTCTCGCGCCAGCCTTCCAGCGGCAGGTCCGAAATCGGCCCCATCCGGCCGACGGCGCGGGCATTGTTGAAGGCGATGTCGAGCCCACCGAACTTTTCGACCGTCAGATCGACAAGGGCCTTTGCATAGGCTTCGTCCCTGACATCGCCGGCAAGCGCGATGGCCGCGCCATCATTGTCTTCTATCTCGGCGACAAGCGCATCGAGCTCGGCCTGGCGGCGGGCGGCGACGATGACCTTGGCGCCTTCCTCGGCAAAGAGTTTTGCCGAGGCCCGGCCGATGCCGGAACTGGCGCCGGTGACGATGGCGATCTTGTTGGCGAGTGCGAACATTTTTGCATCCTTTTCTTCGCGTCGGCTTTAGCGGCGATCCGAGATGCTTGGTCGCAGATGGGGCAAGCACGAGCCACCCGATACCTGCCAATGTGTGGAAGCGCCGGATGCGTCTTTTCCGCCACGGCGCAAAACGGCAAGCGCCGTCGCAAACAGCGCAAGGGTGGAAGCGCTGTTTCGCTAGTGATACACCTCGCGCGCCGGGACCGAATGAACGCCGGCCGCCATTCGCGAAGCCTTTTTGGGGCGAGGTTGGGACGTTGAAGAAATATTCGGTATTCGCCATCGCCCGTGAAGCCATGCGCGGTCACAAGGGCTGGGAGGAACAGTGGTCCTCGCCTGAGCCCAGGAAAGAATACGACGTCATCATCGTCGGCGCCGGCGGCCATGGCCTGGCCACCGCCTATTACCTCGCCACCGTGCACGGCATCACCAATGTCGCGGTGCTGGAAAAGGGCTGGCTCGGCGGCGGCAACACCGGCCGCAACACCACCATCATCCGTTCCAACTATCTCTATGACGAGAGCGCCGGCATCTACGACCATGCGCTGAAGCTGTGGGATGGGCTCAGCCAGGAACTCAACTACAACGTCATGTATTCGGCGCGCGGCGTCATGATGCTCGCGCACAATGTGCACGACGTCCAGGTGCTGAAGCGCCACGTGCACGCCAACCGGCTGAACGGCATCGACAATGAATGGCTGACGCCGGAGCAGGCGAAGGAATTCTGCCCACCGCTCAACACCTCCAAGGATGCGCGCTATCCGGTGGTCGGTGCGTCGCTGCAGCGGCGCGGCGGCACGGCCCGTCATGATGCCGTTGCCTGGGGCTATGCGCGCGGCGCCTCGGCGCGCGGCGTCCACATCATCCAGAATTGCGAGGTCACCGGGGTCAAGCGGGCGGCCAATGGCGCGGTGATGGGCGTCGACACGACGCGCGGCTTCATCGGCGCCAAGAAGGTCGGCGTCGTTGCCGCCGGCCATTCCTCCGTCATCATGAACATGGCAGGCGTGCGCATGCCGCTGGAAAGTTATCCGCTGCAGGCGCTGGTGTCGGAACCGGTCAAGCCGGTGGTGCCCTGCGTGGTGATGTCGAACACGGTGCACGCCTATATCTCGCAGTCCGACAAGGGCGAGCTGGTGATCGGCGCCGGCACCGACCAGTATGTCTCCTATTCGCAGACCGGCGGCTTGCACATATTGCAACATACGCTCGACGCCATCTGCGAGATGTTCCCGATCTTCACGCGCATGAAGATGCTGCGCTCGTGGGGCGGCATCGTCGACGTCACGCCCGACCGCTCGCCGATCCTGGCCAAGACGCCGGTGCCGGGCCTCTATGTCAATTGCGGCTGGGGCACGGGCGGCTTCAAGGCAACGCCGGGTTCGGGCCATGTCTTTGCCCACACCATCGCCAAAGACGATCCGCATCCGATCAACGCGCCCTTCACCATCGAACGCTTCCGCACCGGACGGCTCATCGACGAGGCGGCGGCGGCGGCGGTGGCGCACTGATGATGGCTGAGATGGCTGTCGCGATGCCGCTGATGCTGGCGGGGGAGCAAGTGCTGGCGGGAGAACGGGGCATGTTCCATTTTCCCTCGCCGGATGAAGTGCGAACGAAGCCGGCTGGCCGTTTTCGGTCGATGACGGCACGTTGGCCTGCGTCTGGAGCGGCGGCCAGAGGGTGGTGATGTTCTTCGAGGGACGACCCGAAGGGCTCGAAGAAGACGAGACATTCCAGCCGCGTCAAGTCATCGTCACAACCGATCCGATGCAGCTCACCCTCGGCAACATGGCGTCCCGCGATCTGTTTCGTCCCGCTGCAAGCGTGGAAGAGCGCATCCGGCTCGTCGCACCGTTCGCGACCCTGGGACAGAAGCTTTGCGATCAACCGGCGGGCGCCCGCGTCGGCCACGGCGAATTGTAGGAACGAACCAAATGCTTCTCATCCGCTGCCCCTATTGCGAGGAAGAGCGTCCGGAACTCGAGTTCCGCAACGCCGGCGAGGCGCATATCGCGCGCTCGGCCAACATATCAGGCGAGAGCGACGACGATTTCGAAAAATTCTTCTTCATCCGCTCCAACCCCAAGGGCATCATTTATGAGCGCTGGCGGCACATGCATGGCTGTGCGCGCTTCTTCAATGCCGTACGCGACACCGTCACCGACAAATTCGTCATGACCTACAAGGCCGGCGAGCCGAAGCCGTCGAAGCTCCCGGGAGTTGCCAAATGAGCGGCGCGTTCCGCATTCCCGGCGCTGGCCGCTTCAGCCAAGCCAAGACCGCGCGGTTCAGCTTCGATGGCCAGTCCTATGCCGGCATCGAGGGCGACACGCTGGCCTCGGCGCTGCTCGCCAATGGCGTCCATCTCGTCGGCCGTTCGTTCAAGTACCACCGTCCGCGCGGCATCCTGTCGGCGGGCGCCGAGGAGCCGAACGCCCTGGTCGAAATCAGGCGCGACGCGGCACGCAAGACGCCGAACGTGCGGGCGACCGTGCAGGAGCTCTATGACGGGCTTGACGCGCAGTCGCAGAACCGCTGGCCGTCACTGTCCTTCGACCTCGGTGCGGTCAGCGATATCGCCTCACCGCTGCTTTCGGCCGGCTTCTACTACAAGACCTTCATGTGGCCGAAAGCGGCGTGGAAGAGGCTCTACGAGCCAAAGATCCGCGCCGCGGCCGGTCTTGGCGTTTCCCCGGACCAGCCGGACCCCGACCATTATTCATCGCGCTACGCGCATTGCGACGTGCTGGTGCTCGGCGGCGGTGCGGCAGGCATCGCGGCAGCGCTTGCGGCGGCTGAGACCGGCGTGCGCGTCATCCTCGCCGACGAGCAGGCCGAGTTCGGCGGCAGCCTGCGTTTCGAGAGCGGCGCGAAAATCGACGGCCAGGACGGTTTTGCCTGGGCGCAAGCTGCCGTGGCGAAGCTCGCCGCAATGGACAATGTCCGCGTGCTGTCGCGAACGACGGCGTTCGGCTACTATGCGCAGAATTTTGTGGGGCTGGTCGAGCGTGTCAGCGAGCATCTGAGGACCCCCGGCCACGATCTGGCGCGCGAGCGGCTGTGGCAGGTCCGGGCCAAGCGCGTGGTGCTGGCCTCGGGCGCGATCGAGCGCCACATGGTGTTTGCCGACAATGACCGGCCGGGCATCATGCTGGCGGGTGCCGCGCGCACCTATCTCAACCACTATGGCGTCGCGGTCGGCAGGAATGTCGGCGTCTACACCGCCAATGATTCTGCTTACGCGGCGGCGATCGACCTGAAGAAGGCCGGCGTCAACGTGGCGGCGATCGTCGATCTGCGCGAAAATCCGACCGGACCGGTGATCGACGAGGCGAGGGCGCTCGGCATCGAGATCAATTTCGGCCGCGCGGTGATCCGCGCTGGCGGTAAGCTCAGGGTGTCGTCGATGACCGTGCAGCCGAAGAATGGCGGCGGCGAACGCACCATCGCGGTCGATGCGATCCTGATGTCGGCCGGCTGGACGCCGTCGGTGCATCTGTTCTCGCAGTCGCGCGGAAAGGTCGCCTTCAACGACGAGACCAAGCGCTTCGTGCCGGGCACCTATGCGCAGGACTGCGTCTCGGTGGGCGCCTGCAACGGCACCGACGGGCTGTCGGCGACGGTGGACGAGGCCTATGCGGCGGGCGCCAAGGCGGCGAAAGATGCCGGCGCCAAAGCCGCCAAGAGCAGTAAGCCGAAGGTCGATGCGTCGGAGAGCTGGTCGCGCGGTATGTTGGGCGCGGCGCCCGGCGCCGGGCCGGACACGACTGTGAAGGCGTTTGTCGATTTCCAGAACGACGTCACCGCCAAGGATATCCGCCAGGCGGTGCACGAAGGCATGCGCTCGATCGAGCACGTCAAGCGCTTCACCACCAACGGCATGGCGACCGACCAGGGCAAGACCTCCAACATGCACGGCCTGGCGATCGCCGCCGAGACGCTGGGAAAGCCGATCCCGGAGGTCGGCCTGACCACGTTCCGTGCGCCCTATACGCCGGTCACCTTCGGCGCGATCGTCAGCCATGCGCGCGGTCCGCTGTTCGACCCGACGCGCAGAACCGCGATCCATCCCTGGGCCGAGGCGCAAGGTGCCGTGTTCGAGGATGTCGGCCAGTGGAAGCGCGCCTGGTATTTCCCCAAGGCGGGCGAGGACATGCATGCCGCGGTCGACCGCGAATGCGTCGCGGTGCGCAAGACGGCGGGCCTGTTCGATGCCTCTACGCTGGGCAAGATCGAGGTGGTTGGGCCGGATGCGGCCAAGTTCATGGAACTGCTCTACACCAACCCATGGGAGAAGCTGGAACCCGGCCGCTGCCGCTACGGCATCATGCTGCGCGAGGACGGCTTCATCTATGACGACGGCGTCGTCGGCAGGCTGGCCCCCGACCGTTTCCACGTGACGACGACGACCGGCGGCGCGCCGCGCGTCATGAACCACATGGAGGATTATCTCCAGACCGAGTTCCCGCATCTCAATGTCTGGCTGACCTCGATCACCGAGCAGTGGGCTGTTATCGCCGTGCAGGGGCCCAAGTCGCGCGACATCATCGCGCCACTGGTCGAAGGCATCGACATGTCCGACGAGGCGCTGCCGCATATGTCGGTGCGTGAAGGCAAGATCTGCGGCGTGCCGACGCGGTTGTTTCGCATGTCGTTCACCGGCGAGCGCGGCTTCGAGGTCAATGTGCCGGCCGACTATGGCCAGGCGGTCTGGGAAGCCCTGTGGGCCGAGGGCCAGAAGCATGGTGCGGCCGCCTACGGCACCGAGGCGATGCACGTGCTGCGCGCCGAAAAAGGCTACATCATCGTCGGCCAGGACACGGATGGCACGGTAACGCCGAACGACGCCGGGCTCGACTGGGCGGTCGGCAAGAAGAAGACCGATTTCGTCGGCATCCGCGGCCTGACGCGGCCGGATCTGGTCGCCAAGGGCCGCAAGCAGCTGGTCGGCCTCAAGACCAGGGACCCCAAAGTGGTGCTGGAAGAAGGCGCGCAGATCGTCGAGGATCCGAAGCAGGCGATCCCGATGAAGATGATCGGCCATGTCAGCTCGAGCTATTGGTCGGAAAATTGCGGCCGCTCGATCGCATTGGCGCTGGTCGCCGGCGGCCGCGACCGGATGGGCGAGACCCTCTATGTGCCGATGCCGAATGGGGTGATCGAAGTGGAGGTTACCGGCATGGTATTCTTCGACGAGACGGGAGGGCGCCTCAATGGCTAAGGCCGCTGCAAGGAAGACGGCTCCGGCCGCATCGCCTTCGGTCGAACGCCGTCCGGCGCTGGCTGGGCGCAGCACCACTGCCGCCGCCGTCAAGGTCGAGGTGCTGCCGTCG
>NZ_RZTF01000018.1:9490-21136 GCF_004023175.1 Mesorhizobium sp. M7A.F.Ca.MR.362.00.0.0 | reverse complement strand
TGCGCCGGAGGCTTCGGCCGCAGCGCTTTCGAAGGCGCTCGGCGTGACCTTGCCGAACAAGCCGAAAACCTCTGCCGCGAAGGGCGGGCGCACCGTCTTGTGGCTCGGTCCCGACGAATGGCTTGTGATCGATGAGGCCGGCAACGATCCGCTCGCCGATTGCGCCAAAGTATCCGCGCTGCATTCGGCGGTCGGCGTCTCGCATCGCAACATCGCGATATCGGTGACGGGCACTGGGGCAGCGGCGACGATCAATGCTGGCTGCCCGCAGGACCTGTCGCTCGACGCCTTCCCGGTGGGCGCAGCGTCGCGCACCATCCTGGGCAAGACCGAGATCGTGCTGCTGCGCACGGGTAACGACGCCTTCCGGGTCGAGTGCTGGCGTTCCTTCTCGGACTATGTCTTTACTTTCCTGTCCGAGGGATCGCGCGACGCGGCGGTCTGAACTCGGAACGTTTTGCAGGGCACGCTCGTTCTGCATCCGCACGCCGAGGGAGAATGCCGATGCCGTCGAATTCCGCACCGAAGTCGCCGGTGATAAAGACATCGGCCGTCCGCTCGCTCGAACATGAGCGACATGAAGCCCCGAGCGCCGAAGAGGAACTCGAGGAAGGCCTCGAAGACACGTTCCCGGCCAGCGATCCGATATCCATTACCGGAACCGCCATCCCCGGCGCACCGGCGAAACCGGGCAAGGCCAAGACCGTGCCGGGGCGCAAGAAGCGCAAGACGTAGTATTCCATCGGGCCAGGCGGCATCGGGACCTTCTCAATCCCTTTTGACATGCTATTTAAAGCGCTTTGGGAGATGAAAATGCCGACAAAAGCGATCGTTTGGGGCGAGAATGTCCACGAGCAGACCAATGAAGCCGTGCGCGACCTCTATCCCTTGGGGATGCATGGCACCATTGCCACCGCCCTCAACCAGGACAAGGGCATCGAGGCGACCACCGCCACCTTGCAGGAGCCCGAGCACGGCCTGAGCGAAAAGCGCCTGGCGGCCACCGACGTGCTTTTGTGGTGGGGCCACGCGGCGCATGGCGAGGTCAAGGACGAGATCGTCGAGCGGGTGCAGAAGCGGGTGTGGGAAGGGATGGGCCTGATCGTGCTCCATTCCGGCCACTACTCGAAGATATTCAAGCGGCTGATGGGCACGCCCTGTTCGCTGAAATGGCGCGAGGCGGGCGAGCGCGAGCGCGTCTGGGCGATCAACCGCGGCCACCCGATCGCGCAAGGCATCGGCGAGTGCCTGGAGATCGGCGAGACCGAAATGTATGGCGAGCCCTTCGCCGTGCCGGAGCCGCTGGAGACGGTGTTCGTCTCCTGGTATGAGGGTGGCGAGGTGTTCCGGTCCGGGCTGACCTACCAGCGCGGCGCGGGACGGATCTTCTACTTCTCGCCCGGTCACGAGACCTATCCGATCTATCACAATGAGGGCGTGCAGCAGGTGCTGCGCAACGCCGTGCACTGGGCGCACAACCCGGCGCCGGCATGGTCCGGCATCACCAATGCGCCGAACGTGCCGACGGATGCGGCCAAGGAGAAGATCGTGCAGAAGGGGCTGCGCCTGCATGCCGACGGCGACAAGGGCCTGAGTTGATTCGGGCCTGAGCTGATTGGGGTGTGAGGTGGCTGGGGGCCTGAACTGATGCATCGAATTCTTCTGCTCGGCACCGGCGGCATCGCCGGACATCATGTCGATGAGTTTGCCGGGATTCCCGGCTGCAGCATCGTCGCTTGCGTCGATCAGGTGCCTGGCCGTGCGGCGGCGTTTGCCGCCGTCAGCAAGATCGGCGAATCTTTCGAGAGCCTGGAGGCGGCGATCGCCTGGGGTCAGTTCGATGCCGCCATCAACGCGACGCCGGATGGTGCGCATATGGCAACGACGCTGGCGCTGCTTGCCCAGGGAAAGCATGTGTTTTGCGAAAAGCCGCTGGCGCCGAACCACGCCGACGCGCTTGATATGACCGAAGCGGCCGAGGCTGCAGGGGTGGTCAACATGGTCAACCTGACCTATCGCAACTCACCGGCGATCCATGAAGCGCGGCGCATGGTGCTGGCCGGCGAGATCGGCGTGTTGCGCCATGTCGAGGCAAGCTACCGGCAAAGCTGGCTGGTCAGCCAGTCGTGGGGCGACTGGCGGGTCGAGGACAAATGGCTCTGGCGCTTGTCGAGCCGGCACGGTTCGACCGGTGTGCTGGGCGATGTCGGCATCCATATCCTGGACTTCGCCACCTATGGCGCCGGCCAGGATATCGTCAGCCTGCGTGCCGATCTGGTGACGTTTCCGAAGGCCGAGGGCGAGCGCATCGGCGACTATGTGCTGGACGCCAATGACAGCGTGGCAATGACGGCGCGGCTCAGTTCCGGTGCGCTCGCTACGATCGTGGCGAGCCGCTACATGACCGGCCACGCCAACGATCTGTCGCTGGCCCTGCACGGCACCAAGGGCGCCATCAGGGTCGAAACCGACGGCAAGGCATCGAACCTGTCGGCCTGTCTCGGCGGCGATGTCGATCTTCAGCGCTGGCAGATCTTGGCGCTGCCCAGTGTCAAGCGCAATGCGCGACGCTTTGCCGATGCGCTGGATACAGGCCGGAATGGCGATCCGTCGTTCCGGCGTGCCGCGGACATGCAAAAGCTGATCGACGCGGCCTTCGAGAGTTCAGCGGCGAAGCTGCCGGTTTCGGTCGGCTGAAGCTGGCCGGCTTGTGCCGGCCAGACGCGATCTTTGCTGATGTCAAAATGCGCTTGGTACAATCCACGGATTGATGCTGATGCCGAGCCGCGGGCCCTTGCCTTCAGCGGTATTTTGCGTGGCACCCTTCTTCTCGACCGAACCGGTCGAAGCGCAATCGAGCTTCACGTTGGTCCTGGTGTCAACGCAGGCCGCCACCGGCGCATGCTTGACGGGATGGGTGGTGTTGGCGGCGAAGGCCGAGCCCGAAAGTGCCAGCACGGCGGCGAGGGTGAGGAGTGTCTTTTTCATTGTCAGTCTCCGGTTTCCGGGTCGAATTCAATTCGTACCGACGGGTGAATTTCTCTCGTACGTGTACGATGCGCTGTACATATACGCCCGTCGATCGCGAAGTTCAAGGAAAACCGTACGCGTACAATAAATTTTTTGTTAACCAAGACCCCCAAGGTCTGGAGGAGAATACACAAACCAAAGGAAACGACGTTCAGCAGCTGACCGGTGTCTCGGTCAGAGGCGGGACGTTTTGCGTGCTGAGCGTGGCGAGCGTGAAATCGCACATCCGCTTCACGAAGGCCTGCGGATCGCCGAAGGGGTAAAACGGAAAGGTGATGAGCAGCGAGATCGTGCCGTGGCCGACCGCCCACAGCATGGTGGCGATGGCGCGCGGATCGCCCTGCAATTTGCCGGCGGCAACGCAGGCTTCGACCCTGCTGATCAGCACCTTCATAGCAGGGTTGCTCTCCTCCATTTCATTGTAGCCTTCCGGCAGCTTGGTCTTTTCGGTCATGAACACGGTGCGGTATTCGTTGGGATTGCCGAGTCCGAAAGCGGCATATTCGGTCATCACCGCCTGCAAGGCCTCGATCGGATCGTCGGATGGATGCTCCTCGATGCGGCGGGCCAGCGTCTCGAACGCATCCTCGGCCAGAGCGAACAGGATGTCCTGCTTGTCGGCGAAGTAGGAATAGACAGACATCGGGGCGTAGCCGACCCGCTTGGCCAATTTGCGGATGGTCAGGCCTTCATAGCCTTCTTCCTGGACGAGCTTGTGCGCGGCCTCGACAAGTTCGGAGCGCAGTTCTGCCTTTTGCTTCTCGCGGCGTGTCTGGACGCTCTGCGGCAAGATCTGGTGCCTTTGGTTGGTTGGTGGCTGGCTAAATTATATACGCTGTACGGAAACGGACAAGGGCACGGGAAGTTCCCAAGCGGTATGCTTCGGATCGTGCCGACGCTTGTCGAGGTTGGCGGCACCCGTGATCAGCACCTTTGCTCCGTCAAAGCGGCCCATCACGCCTCCTTGTCGATCAGCTTCGCGGCAAGGCGCGAAAGCAGCTTTACCGCCTCGCCATAGGTCCGGGCCTTTTCCGGATTGGAGGCGTTGCCGTCCAGCGCCCGCTTGTAGACGCCCTGGCAAATCGCGGCCAGCCGGAAGAAGGAAAAGGCGAGATAGAACGTCCAGTTGCCGATACCGGTGAGCCCGCGCCGCCGGCAGTAGGCGGCGACGTAGTCCTCCTCGGAGGGCAGGCCGAGTGCGGAACGGTCGACACCGCCCAGGCCGCGAAAGCCGGAAGCGTGCGGCAGCCGCCATTGCATGCATTGATAGGCGATATCGGCGAAGGGGTGGCCTGATGTCGACAATTCCCAGTCGAGCACCGCCAGCACCTTCGGCCGGTCCGGCGCGAAGATCAGATTGTCCAGCCGGTAGTCGCCATGCACCAACGAGATCCGGCCATCATCGGCGGGCATATGCGTTTCCAACCAGGCAATCAGCCCGTCCATGTCGGCGACTGCGTCAGTCTCCGAGGCGCGGTACTGGCTGGTCCAGCGCGCCAGCTGCCGCTCGAAATAATTTCCCGGCCGCCCGAAATCGCCGAGCCCCACTGTCCCGACATCGATCTCGTGCAGCGCCGCGAGGGTTTCGTTCATGGCATCGTATATAGCGGCGCGTTCTTCGTTGTCGCGAGCCTCCGGCAGCGCCGGATCCCAGAAAATGCGGCCGTCCAGGAAATCCATCACGTAAAACATGCGGCCGATGGGCGAGTCTTCCGCCGACAGGTGCAGCATGGCAGGCACGGGCACGGCGGTGCCGGCAAGCGCGCTCATCACCCTGAATTCGCGGTCGACCTGATGCGCCGATTTCAGCAATTGCCCCGGCGGCTTGGCGCGCAGCACGTAACGGCCGCTTGCCGCCGTCAAAAGGTAAGTCGGGTTCGATTGGCCGGATTTGAACTTCTCGACTGCTGCAAGCTCGGAAAAGCCCGGTATGTTCGCCTCGAGGTAAGGCGCAAGCGCTGCCTGGTCGAGTACGGGATCACTCATGCCGTCTCGGGCTGGCGTTCGATCAAGGTCAGCGTCAACCAGCGCGCGGTCAGTGCCGGCTTCTTCGAACCTTCGATTTCGATCGTCACGTCATGCGCGGTCTGCACCCAGCCCGACGGCCTGACCTTGACGTCGGCCAGCACGAAACGCGTGCGGATGCGCGCGCCCGTTTTCACCGGCGCCAGGAAGCGCAGCGAATCGAAGCCGTGGTTGACGCCCATCTTGCCGTTTTCCAGCGGCGGCATGGTCTCGAAGGTCATCGCCGACAACAGCGACAGCGATAGGAAGCCGTGCGCGATGGTGCCGCCGAACGGCGTTTCGCGCATGGCCCGCTCCGGATCGCAGTGGATGAACTGGTGGTCGTCGGTGGCGTCGGCGAACTGGTCGATCATGCGTTGCGTGACCGCCCGCCATGGCGACACGCCAACCTCCTTGCCGACACTGGCCAGAAGCACATCGAGACTGATCGGTTCCACGCTCATGTCCTCCAGTTCACCCCCGGCTTCTGTGGCCGGAAAATGTCATTCCTTGAACAGGGTCAGCCCATGCTGCACCGACTGTCCGCCGTCGATCGGCAGGATGGCGCCGGTGACATAGCTGCCTGCACGGCTGCACAAATAGAGCGTTGCGCCGGCAATGTCATCCGGTGCGCCGATACGGCCGATCGGAACATGGCTGCCGACGTGCCTGGCCTGCTCATCCGTACTGGTGGCGAATGCCGTCATCCGGCTCTGGAAGGGGCCGGGAGCGAAGGCATTGACGGTGATGCGGCGGCCGGCGAACTCGAGCGCAAGGGTGCGGGTCAGATGATGCACGGCTGCCTTGGACGCCGTGTAGGAATAGGCGTCGTCGGCCAGCGGCTGCGTGCCCATCACCGAACCGAGATTGATCACCCTGGCCGGATCGGCGTCGCTGGCGGCGGCATCAAGCAGCGGCAGCAATTCGCGGGTCAGATGGAAGACCGCGGTGACGTTGACGCCAAACACCTTGGCCCATGCCGAATAGGGGAAGCTTTCCAGCGGCGCGCCCCAGGAGACGCCGGCGTTGTTGACCAGAATATGCAGTTTCCCGGTCCGCGCTTTGACCTCGGCGACGAGTGCGGCAATGCCGGTTTCGCTGGAGACATCGCCGGCGAAGCCTTCGGCCCGGCCGGATGCGCCAAGCTCGTTCAGTTCTTCGGCGACTTTGATGCAGTCATCGCCCTTGCGCGACGCGATCATCACGTTGGCGCCGGCCTGCACCAGCGCGGTCGCCGCCATGCGCCCGATGCCGGTCGCGGCACCCGTCACCAGCGCAGTCTTGCCGGCCACCGAAAACAGCTCGTCCAGATAGCTCATCACAATCCTCCGCGCTCGGCATGGCAAACAGTTCGCGTTGACAAGGCTATCCGAAGTACGGTCATCCTTGCCACTGACAAAATGCCTGGCATGCATGAAGGGTTAGCGACCGATGACGGAGATGAATCTCGGCATGACCGAGCGGCTGAAGCCGATCCACGCGCGCGTCGCGGCCATGGTGCGCGACGAGATCATGCCGCTCGACCATGAATTCCTCAGCGAAGTGGGCAAGACAGGCAACCGCTGGGTCTACAGTGCGCGCCAGAGCGAGATCCTCGAAGGGCTGAAAAAGACCGCACGAGAGCGCGGCCTGTGGAACTTCTGGCTGACCGGCTCGGAACGCGGCTACGGCCTTTCCACCGTCGAATATGCCTATCTGGCCGAAGAGATGGGCAAGGCGCATCTCGGCGCCGAGACCTTCAACTGCTCGGCGCCCGACACCGGCAACATGGAGGTGCTGGAGCGGTACGGCTCGGCCGACCTCAAGAAAGCATGGCTCGAGCCACTGCTCGACGGCAAGATCCGCTCGGCCTATCTGATGACCGAGCCGGATGTCGCTTCGTCCGATGCCACCAACATTGCCATGCGCTGCGAACGTCAGGGCGACGACTATGTGCTCAACGGCGAGAAATGGTGGGCTTCGGGCGCAGGCGATCCGCGCTGCGCCATCTACATCGTCATGGTCAGGACCGGCGGCGATGACGAGCCGCAGCACCGCCGTCATTCGATGATCCTGGTGCCATCGGATACAAAAGGCGTGACCAAGGTCCGGGCCATGCAGGTTTATGGCGATGACGACGCGCCGCACGGCCACATGCATCTTCGCTTCGACAATGTGCGGGTATCGGCATCGAACCTGATCCTCGGCGAGGGCAGGGGGTTCGAGATCGCGCAAGGGCGGCTCGGTCCCGGCCGCATCCACCATTGCATGCGCGCCATCGGCCAGGCCGAGATGGCGCTCGAGATGCTGTGCCAGCGTTCCGTGCGCCGCGAGGCCTTCGGCCAGCCCCTGGCCAAGCTCGGCGCCAATTTCGACATCATCGCCGAATGCCGCATAGAGATCGAAATGGCCCGGCTGCTCTGCCTCAAGGCGGCGTGGATGATCGACCAGGGCGACGCCCGCGCCGCGGCCCCCTGGATCAGCCAGATCAAGGTGGTGGCACCCCGCGTCGCGCTCAAGGTCACCGACGAGGCGGTGCAGATGTTCGGCGCGCAAGGCATCAGCCAGGACACGCCGCTGGCGCGGTCGTGGACGCATCTGCGGACCTTGCGCCTCGCCGACGGTCCGGACGCCGTGCATCGCCGTCAGGTGGCGCGCACCGAGCTGAAGAAATACACGCAGGAAAAGGTCTGAGCGCCGGCATCGTCATCCGGCGATGCCGACAGCCCAAGCACGGAGTGTTCCAATGGCCGTCCCCTCCGAAATGAAGGCGCTGCTGCTGGTCGGCGACGGCTACACCAGGACGCCGAGCGGCAGTGTGCTGGAGGCGATGGAGCCGTATCTCGAGCCGGGCAACATCGCGGTGCCGACCCCCGGACCGACGCAGGTGCTGATCAAGGTCAACCTCGCCTCGATTAACCCCTCCGACATCGCCTTCGTCAAGGGCCAGTACGGCCAGCCGCGCGCCAAGGGCCAGCCGGCCGGCTTCGAGGGTGTCGGCATTGTCGTCGCCAGCGGGGACGAACCCTATCCCAAAAGCCTGATCGGCAAGCGTGTCGCTTTTGCCACGGGCGTCACCAATTGGGGCTCTTGGGCCGACTATGCCGTCGCCGAGGCCGATGTTTGCATCCCGCTGCTCGACACCGTTCGCGACGAGGATGGCGCGGCGATGATCGTCAACCCGCTCACCGCGCTCGCCATGTTCGACGTCGTCAAGGAGGAAGGCGAAAAGGCCTTTGTCATGACCGCCGGCGCCAGCCAGCTCTGCAAGCTGATCATTGGCCTTGCCAGCGGGAAGGGCTTCCGGCCGATCGTCACCGTGCGCCGCGACGACCAGATCGCTGCGCTGAAAGCGCTCGGCGCGGCGCACGTCCTCAACGAAAAGGCGCCGGATTTCAAGGCGGCGTTACGCGAGGTGGTGAAGGCCGAGCAGCCGCGCATCTTTCTCGACGCGGTGACCGGGCCGCTGGCTTCCGCCATCTTCGACATCATGCCGAAGCGGTCGCGCTGGATCATCTATGGGCGGCTCGATCCCGAAGCCACTGTTATCCGCGAGCCCGGCCAACTGATCTTCCAGCACAAGCGTATCGAAGGTTTTTGGCTGAGCGAGTGGATGCGCCAGTTCCGCGATCGCCGCGGCCCGGCGATCCTGGAAGCGCAGAAGCGTTTTTCCGACGGGCGCTGGTCGACCGACGTGACAGCGGTGGTGCCGCTTGCCGAGGCAATGGCGCGGGTGCCAGCGGAACTGGCCAAGCCGAACGGCAAGGTGTTCATCCGGCCTTAGCCTCGGAGTGCTTTGCGTCAGAGATTGCCGGTTATCCGCCGCCTCGGAACCGTCAGGCCGATACCCGCGTCCATCAAGCCCCCTATGCCATGCCGCTGCGTCCGTGATATGCCGCCGCCATCGAATGCCGGGACAGGCTGGACTGAGCTTGTTCCGGGATTGTGTGGGGTGCCTTGATGACGATTTCCAAGCCGGTTTTCGACCGTTTGGGGTTTGGCCTGTGGATCGGAGCGTTCCTGGTCGTTCTTGCCATGGTCCTGAGGTCGCCGTACACGCGGACGGTGTGGAAGGCCTATATAGATGGCAGCGAGGCGCTTCTGGCCGGTCTGCCGCTCTACGACACCCAATCCGAGATGGGGTATCTCTACGCGCCGGCCTTCGCCGCGCTCTACACTCCGATAGTCAAGCTCGGTCCGCATCTGGGCGGCGTGGTGTGGCACTCCCTCGGGTTTGCGGTGCTGACCTTTGCCGCGATGCGGCAGGTGCGCAAGCTCGGTGGTGGCGAGTTGATGTGGCTGCTTTCTTTCGGCCTCTTCCTCGCTTTGCCGATGGCGCTCGGCGCGATCCGCAACGGCCAGGCGACGATCCTTTTGACCGCCGCTTGCTGGCTTCTCACATTGTCGGCGCTGGAAGGGCGACGGGCGGAGACGTTCTTCTGGGCTTCGCTTGCCATCATCGCCAAGCCGACCGCGATCATAATGCTGTTGTTGGTAGGAGCCCTTCGGCTTCGGTTGATACCGGTGCTGGTGCTGGCGGTGCTGTTCGTGCTCGCACTGCCTTACGCTTTTGCTCCCGCCGGCTATCTCAACGATCAGTATCGTGTCTTCGCCCAGATGTTGACCTCCATGGCCGTCGACAATACCAGCCATTTCGTGTCCACCGATTTCACGGCACCGTTCACCACGATAGGGCTGCCGATACCGGAATTCGGCGCAACGATCGTGCGCATGGTCATGGCCCTCCTTACGCTTTCAGCCGTCATCTGGTTCGACCGCAGGCTCGAAGGGGGAAAGGCAGCGCTGGCGATCTTCCTGACGGCCACCTTCTACATGTGCGTCTTCAACCCGCGCGTCGAGCCCAACACCTTTGCCATGATCGCGGTACCAGCCGGTCTTGCCATCGCCCTGTTGTGGCGCGAAGAACGAGGCGGCGTCCTCGCCTCGGTGCTGTCGATGACGCTGTTCGTGACCGGCCTGAGCGGCGTCGAGCGCCATGTGCACGATTTCCTCTTCCCCTGGTTCCGGCCGGTCGCCGTCACTTTCATCGCCGGTTTGCTGATCTGGTGGTTCTGGGCCAAGGCACGGGAAAAGGTGGTGAATGCGGGAGTCGCGAATGGCTGAGTTGCGACAGAGCCTCGATATCGTTGCGCCATTCTTCAACGAGGCGGCTTCGGCATCGGCCTTCGCGCGCCTGCTCGGCGAGCTCGAAGCGGCCGTGGCACAGCGCTTCGGCATGACCGTGCACAAGATCCTGGTCGATGACGGCAGCCGTGACGATGGCGCCGGACGATTTTCGCAAGCGCTGACGGGATCGTGGGAGATCGTCCGCCTCAGCCGCAATTTCGGCAAGGAAGTCGCTGTGCTCGCCGGCCTCGACCAGTCGCGCGGCGACATGGTGCTGATCATGGACGCCGACCTCCAGCATTCCCTGGACATCAGCCTGAAGCTGATCGCCGAGCTGGTGAACCATCCCGACATCGACGTCGTCTATGCCCAGAACGACCGCCGCGAGGCGAGCTGGCGGCGCAGCCAGCTTGCACGGCTTTTCTACAGCCTGATCAACAGCAGCCAGCGTTTCGACATTCCTGAAAATGCCGGCGACTTTCGCGTCATGCGCGGCGCCGTGGCGCGCGCACTGACCAGCCTGCGTGACAAGCGTCGCTTCAACAAGGGCCTGTTTGCCTGGGCGGGCTTTCGCCAGAAAGCATTGCCCTATTCGCCGGAAGGCCGCGCCAGTGGCGCATCGAAATGGAGCCGGCTCAACCTGATCGCCTTCTCGCTCGAAGGGTTCACCTCGTTCTCCGTCATTCCGCTGCGCCTGATCAGTCTTAGCGGGCTGCTCGCGGCGTTGGCCGGCGCGCTCTATGGTGCAAAGGTGTTCTTCGAGGTGATCTTCTACGGCATTGCCGTTCCGGGCTACCCCAGCCTGCTGGTTGCCGTCGTTCTGCTCGGCGGCCTCAACCTGACCCTGCTTGGCCTGATCGGCGAATATGTCTGGGTGACGCTCAGCGAGAGCAAGGATCGGCCGGTCTATCTCGTGCGCGATGTCGTGCGCAGCGATGCCCCCGCCGACCGGCCGGAGCCGGGCTCTTCGAACAGATGACGCGGCGCATTCGCCTGATCGCCGACGATTACGGCCTGGCGCCTGGCGTTTCCGCCGGGATTCTCGATCTTCTCGATCGGGGGCGCCTGACCGGCACCAGCTGCATGACCGGCTTTCCCGAGTGGGCAAAGGAGGCAGAGCGCATAAAACCGCTGTGCGGCCGGGCTGCGGTTGGGCTGCACCTCACCTTGACCGACCAGTTGGCCGTCACCGGCCGGTCGGCCCTGGCGCCGGAAGGCCGGCTGCCACCGCTCCGCGCACTGGCCTTGCCTGTTCTACGCGGCCGCATCGGCGCCCGCCATGTCCATGCCGAGCTTGACGCCCAGTACAGCCGCTTCGTCGAGGCGCTTGGCCGCCGCCCCGATTTCGTCGACGGGCATCAGCATGTGCATTTCCTTCCTGTCGTGCGCACATGGCTGTGCGCACGGTTTCCAGAAGGCGCCGACAGGCCGGCCCTGCGCGGCGCCCCGGCGCTGGCCGCGGGAGCGAAAGTCGCTGCGATTGCCGCGCTCGCCGCCGGGTTCAAC
>NZ_RZTF01000018.1:8549-9425 GCF_004023175.1 Mesorhizobium sp. M7A.F.Ca.MR.362.00.0.0 | reverse complement strand
GTTCAACCGCTCGATGCAGCGCGCGGGCTTCACCGTTTTCCAGCCGCTCGCCGGCATCTATGACTGGCGGCAACCGGAAAAGTTCGCTGCGGTTCTGCAGGCCGCCGTCGAAGGGTTGCCAGAGCGAGGGCTGTTCATGTGTCATCCCGGCCATGTCGACGAGACGCTGCGCGCGCGCGACATGATGCAAGGTGTGCGCGAGGTCGAATTCGCGGCCCTCGCATCGGACGCGTTCGGAGCCAGCCTGGCCCGCGCCGGCGTCGAGATCTTGGACGGCAAGAGATGAGCGACGCCGATCGGCCCCAGCGTTCGGCCGGCAGCAAGATCGTCCGCTTCGCCATTGTCGGACTGGCGAACACGGCCATCGACCTTGCCAGCTTTTTCCTGCTGCTCAAGCTCGGGGTTCCGCCGGTGCCGGCCAACATCGCTGCCTGGTTCGTCGCCGTCACCTTTTCCTTCGCGGCGAACGGCTTGTGGTCGTTTGAGCGCAATCGAGCCATCCGGCTGCATGACGCGTTCCTTCGTTTCGCCACGCTTGGAGCGCTGATTTCGCTCGGTGTCTCCAGCCTCTCGATCGCGCTGTTCGCCGGCATCATCGGGGTGTGGCCGGCGAAAATCGGCGGCGTCGTGGTGGCGGCGGTGCTGAATTTTCTCGCCGCGCGCTGGTCGATCGAAGGCCGGTTCTTGAGATAGGCGGAATTATTTTTCTTACGAAATTCGGACGAAAAACCGCTGCACACTTTTCCTGGGATTTCTATTCAGCCGGCTCCACATTGGTGTAGGCGGCTTCCTCCAACTCGCGCTTCAGTCGGGCTTCCTCGTGGGTCTTCGGCGTGACGAAGCGGCCAAGCAGGAGATAGGCGACCGGCGTCAGGA
>NZ_RZTF01000018.1:0-8539 GCF_004023175.1 Mesorhizobium sp. M7A.F.Ca.MR.362.00.0.0 | reverse complement strand
CCCCAGGCCGCCGACGATGACCCAGCCGAGCGCGACGCGCGCCTCGGCACCGGCGCCGCTCGCCAGCACCAGCGGCAGGCCGCCGAGCACGGTGCAGATCATCGTCATCATCACCGGCCGCACGCGGATGATCGAGGCCTGTTCGATCGCCTCGCGCACGCCAAGCCCGCGGTCGCGCAACTGGTTGGCGAATTCGACGATCAGGATGCCGTTCTTGGCCATGACGCCGACCAAAAGCACCAGGCCGATCTGGCTGTAGGCGTTGAGACTGGTGCCCGAGAGGAGAAGCGCGAAAATTGCACAGGCCAGCCCGAGCGGCACCGTCGCCATGATGATGACGGCGCTGACAAAACTTTCGAACTGGGCGGCCAGCACCAAAAGGATGATGACCAGCGCGAAGCCGAAAATGGTGACCATGGCGCTGTTGGTCTCGCCCAGCGTCGCCGCCTCGGCCAGCGGCAGGATGCGGCTGCCTGGCGGCAGCAGCGGCGTGGCGATTTGCTCGGCGCGGGTGAGCGCATCGCCAAGCGCGAAGTCGCCGCTGAGGTTGGACGTGATCGCCACAGAGGGCTGCTGCTGTTCGCGCGACAGCGACGGCGGCACGGCGCGTTCGGTCAGCGTGGCGATGGTCGACATCGGCACGAAACGTCCGTCGGCTGTTTTCAGGAAGATGTTCTCCAGATCCGTCGGATCGTTGATCGGATTTGTGGTCGAGACCAGCTTCACGCCGTAGCTGCGGTCGGCGATGTAGACGTCGACGACGTCGTTGCCGTCGAGCATGGCCTGCAAGGTGTTGGCCAGTCCTGATATGTCGATGCCGAGGTCGGAGGCGCGCTCACGGTCGATGGCCACGGCGAGCTGCGGCTGCGTCGGGTCGATGGACAGGCGCGGTGTCTGGAAGCGCGGGTCCTTCTGCATCTCGGCGATGATCTTCACGGCGGCATCGCCGAGCGCCTTGCGGTCGTTGCCGACCAGCGCGAACTGCAGGCCGTTGCCGGCGCCACGGATACCCAGGCTGTTGGGCTGCACCGGGAAGATGCGCACGCTCGGCACCTGCCTGGTCAGCTGGCTGATCTCGGCCATGATCTCCTGCTGGCTGCGGCTGCGCTCGTTCCACGGCGCCAGCGTCATCACCATGAAGCCGGAGTTGTAGGAGCCGTTCTGGCCGGCATTTTCGAAAGTGCTGCGGATCTCGCCGGAATCGCGCATCGGCTGGATCAATCTCTCGATCTTCTGCATCTGCTGCGTGGTGTAGTCGAGGCTGACGCCTTGCGGGGCGCTGATGCGCAGAAGTACGGCGGCGCGGTCCTCGGTCGGCGTCAGCTCCTGGCGGATGGTGCCGAACAGCGTGAAGGCGGTGCCGGCGAACAGCACCGCGACCAGAAGCACGATCCATGGCGCGTCGAGGCAGGCGTGCAGGCTGCGCTTGTAGGCCGTATTGAGCGCGCCGCCGATGCGGGCGCCGATGCCATGGCCACCTTCGTGGTGGAGCGATGCGCCGGTCAGCATGCGCGAGGCGAGCATCGGGCACAGCGTCAACGCGACCACGCAGGACAAGAGCACCGACATGGCAAGCACGAAGCCGAATTCGCGGAACAAGCCGCCGGTCTGGCCGGGCAGGAACGAAATCGGCACGAAGACGGCGACCAGCGTCAAGGTGGTGGCAATAACGGCAAAGAACACTTCCTGCGCGCCAAGCACAGCGGCCGCACGCGGTCCCATGCCTTCGTTGCGTCGTCGCACGATGTTTTCGAGCACGACGATGGCGTCGTCGACGACCAGGCCGGTCGCCAGCACCAGCGCGAGCAGGGTCAGGATGTTGACCGAGAAGCCGGCCAGATAGATGGCGGCGATGGTGCCGATCATGGCGACCGGCATCGCCAGGCCGGGGATCAGCGTCGCGCGCCAGTCGAGGAGAAACACATAGATGACGATCAGCACCATGGTGACGGACAGGCCGAGCGCGATCTCGACCTCGTGCACCGCGCCCTTGACGAAGACCGCGTCGTCGCTGGTGATCTTGATCGACATGCCCTTGGGCAGGTTTTCCTGCAACTTGGCGACGGCGGACTGGACGCCGGTCGAGATGTCCAACGTGTTCGATTCCGCCTGGCGGATGACGCCGATGCCGATGCCGGTCTTGCCATCCGAACGCAATGTGGTCTGGCCGACATCGGGGCCGAGTGTGACGGTGGCGACATCGCGGATGCGCGTCGTGCCGCCGATGATGATGTTCTCGAACTCTCCCGGCGTGGTGACGTCGGCAGTCGTGCGGACGATCAGGTCCTGGTTGGTCGTGGTGATCGAACCGGCGGGGGAATCGAAGGCGACCGAGGCAAGGG
The DNA here is from genome assembly GCF_004023175.1 of Mesorhizobium sp. M7A.F.Ca.MR.362.00.0.0. Classification (NCBI taxonomy): domain Bacteria; kingdom Pseudomonadati; phylum Pseudomonadota; class Alphaproteobacteria; order Hyphomicrobiales; family Phyllobacteriaceae; genus Mesorhizobium; species Mesorhizobium sp. M7A.F.Ca.MR.362.00.0.0. The sequence goes on along the minus strand of NZ_RZTF01000018.1, from coordinate 6,197 downwards.
CGGCCCTGAGATCGGCAACCGTGAAGCCGAGGCTGGCCAGCTTGTTCTGATCGACATCGATGCGGAAGATCTTGTCGCGGTCGCCATAGACCTGGACGTCGGCAACGCCGGGCACGGCGGCCAACTCGTCCTCGATCTGGTCCTGGACCACCACGGTCATGTCCTGGATCGACATGTTGTCCGAGGTCACCGCCAGCCGCATCACCGGGTCGGAATTGGCGTCGGCCTTGACGATGCGCGGCGGATCGGCGGTGTCCGGCATCTGGTTGGCGACGCGGCCGACAGCATCACGCACGTCCGAGGCGGCGACATTCAGATCGACGCCATCGTTGAACTCGATGGTGACGCGGCTTGAGCCGAATGAGGAAGACGACGAGATCGACTTGACGCCGGAGACGCGGGCGACGGCGCCCTCGATGGTGTCGGTCAGTTCGCGATCGACGGTCTCGGCGGCCGCGCCCTCGAAGGTGGTGGAAACGGTGACGACCGCGCGATCGACATCAGGCAGTTCGCGGATCTCGACGCCGTAGAAGGCGGCCAGGCCGGCGACCGCAATCAGTGTGTTCAGCACGAAGGCCATCACCGGCCTGCGGATGAACAGGGCGGTGAAGCCGGTCTCGCTGGCAGTGTTGGCGGGGCTGGTCATGTGCCTGCGGCGGCGTCCGCGGCGCGCTGCTCTTCGCCGGCAAGGCGGACCGCGCCGCCCTCGCTTACGCTCTGGGTGCCCTCTGTGACCACCATGTCACCATTGTCGATCTCGGCGTCGATCAGCACGGTCTCGGTGTTGCGCTGTATGATGCGCACCGGGACCCGCCTGGCCTTGCCATCCTCGATCTGCCAGACATAGGCGCCGTCCGACCCCCACAGGATCGCCAGCGGGCTGACGGCCGGATAGATTTGCCCCGGAAATTTCATGGTGATGCCGAACGACATGCCGGCGCGCAGCGAATCGGCAGGGTTGGCGATCTTGGCCTTGACCAGCAGGGTGCGGCTCTTTTCATCGATGTGGTTGTCGATGGCCGAAACGGTGCCGCTATAAGCATTGCTGGGATTGGCGATCGGCGTCGCCGTCAACTGTGCGCCGACCTTGACGGCGGCAGCGAAGCGCTCGGGCACCAGGAAATCGACCAGGATCGAGGACCGGTCGTCGAGCGTGGCAATGGCCGACTGGTTGGTGACATAATTGCCGGCCGAGATCGGCAGGATGCCGACAGTGCCAGCGATCGGTGCCAGTATCGACCGGCGCTGCAGCGCCAGTTCCGCATCCTGAAGCGCCAGCTTGGCGCCGGCCAAGACCACTTCGGCATCGGCCACTGCGACTGGTGTCGCGGCATTGGAGGCACGGAGCGACCTGACGCGGTCGAGTTTGGCCTGCGCATCCTGCAAGGCGAGCTTGGCGCGGTCCTGAGAGATCACTTCGGTCTCGGAATCCAGGGTGGCGAGGATCTGTCCCTTATCGACATGGCTGCCGGATTCGACCAGCAGTTCGGCGAGGCGGCCGGAGCTGTAGGGATTGACGGTCACCGAGGCGTTGGCACGGCCGGTGCCGATTGCCTGCAGGCGGTCGTTGATAACAGCCGAAGTGGCCGCAAGAGCGACCACGTTCACCCGCTGGTTGCCGCCACTACGGCCGTTTGCCTGCTTCGCGTTGGCGGCGCCGGTCTCAGCCGGGGGCGTTGCCGCGGAGGCCCAGTCGATGCCCCAGCGTGCCAGCACGTCCGGGGCACCGGGATAAAAGCGCAGCCAGGCGGCTGCCGCCACCACCAGCACCAAGAGTCCAAAAAGTATCTGTTTCCAGGCGGCCATCGGCACTCCGGTTGGTAAAACAATCCTTCCGTCTACCGGTTTCCCGAAATGAAGCAGACGCAGCGAGGCTATTGTAAGGCAAAGAAGCCGCCTCGATATCGCGTCTTTATGACAATTCTCCGAGGGCTGCGCACATTAAATATATGTAACGTTTGAGAAAATATGCGTAACGCTTTGGATCATCGCACAGGCACTAACGCAGACTTTCCATCTCGCGAATGCGTTTGGCGCCTTCTGCTTCCAGTTGCCTGGTGACGGCGCCAATCAGCGTTTCGGCGACAACGAAAAGGGCAGCCGAAGAGTCCCATGCCGACGGCACCGCGGTTCGTCCGGCGATAACATGGCGAGCAAAGCGGGCGATCGGCGACAGCCACTGGTCGGTGAACAGCACGATCTGAACGCCACGCTGATGCGCCTTCTCGGCGAAGCGGACGAGGCTGTCCTGGTAGCGCCTGATGTCGAAGATCACCAGCACGTCGCGCTTGCCCATGTCGATCAATCGGTCGCGCCACATGCTCTCCTGCCCGGCGAGGTGAAAGACATCCGGCTGGATGACGGCGAGGTGGGCGGCCATGTAGCGCGCCAGCGGATCGGTGAAGCGGCCGCCGATCAGGAAGGTCTTGCCGCGCCGGTCCGCTAGCCGGGCGGCGATGTCGGCAAGCTGCTTGTCGGACAGGTGTCTGAACGTCTCGCGCATGTTGTCGAGCGTCGCTTCCAGCATCGGCGACACCGTGCCGCCGCCAGGCGAGGGCGGGTTGAGTGTCCTTGTCGCCGGCGATTGCAGTTGCGCCGCCAGTTCGTCCTGCAGGCTCGACTGGAATTCCGGATAGTTCTGAAAGCCCAGCCGGGCGACGAAACGCAGGATCGTCGGCGAGGAGACGCCCGCCGCGGCCGAGAATTCAGCGACCGTTTTCAGGCCGATCATCGGATAGTTGGCGATCAGTGTCTGGGCCGCGCGCCGTTCGCCGGCCGGCATCGTGCCGAGGCGATCGGCGATCAGTTCGGCAATGCTGGAAATCATGTTTTCCCCACCTCTGGCTCGGCCGAAGGCCTTTTCCGAGATCGCATTTGACAAAGCCGGACAAACTGTATGAAATCATCCACAGGGACGCAATGAGGCAAAATACGTAACATACGATACAGCGCTCCCCGGGGACGGCAGAGTATGGAGAAAGCACGGCCCGCCAGCCTTGCATCGTCTGATACCGTGAGGGTGACGAACCCCGCCGGATCGAGCCCATTCGTGCTGACCTGCGATCACGCCTCGAACTACCTGCCGGCCGAATTCGGCACGCTCGGCCTTGCCGCCGAGGACCTGTCGCGCCACATCGCCTGGGATCCCGGCGCGCTGCCTGTTGCCCGCCGCATGGCGCAGGCGCTTGACGCGACTCTGGTCGAGACCCGCATTTCGCGCCTTGTCATCGACTGCAACCGGCCGCTCGACGCGCCCGACCTGGTGCCGCCGGTCAGTGAGACAACGGTCATACCGGGCAATGCCGGCCTGTCGGAAAACGAGCGGGCGGCACGTGTTGCCCTGTCATGGCAGCCTTTCCACGACACGATTGCCGGTATCATCGACAACAGGCTGTCACATGGTCAGGAAACGCGGCTGGTTTCGGTCCACTCCTTCACGCCGGTCTACAAATCCAAAAACCGGCCCTGGCATATCGGCATCATCCACGACGAGGATCGCCGGCTGGCGGCGCCGCTGATATCGGCGCTGAAGCGGCTTGCCGGCGTCACCGTCGGCGTCAACGAGCCGTATTCGCCTGCCGACCGCGTCTATTTCACGCTGGAACGGCATGCGCGATCACGCGGCCTGCCTTGCGCGATGATCGAAATCCGCAACGACGAAATCGCCGGCGAGACCGGGCAGCGGAAATGGGCGGATCTGCTCACGGGCATTTTTTCGGATCTGGAGCCAGAGGAGGCCGGATATTCCAGATCGCCGTCAGTCGGAAAGTCAGTTCAATCGGCCAATTAGAACCACAGGGGAATGAAAATGGCAGGACCGGATTATACGGACGTTGACAAGAAGGAGGACCTGAAGGTTCTCCACGGCATGGGCTATGCCCAGGAACTGTCGCGAAGCATGAGCCGCTTCTCGAATTTCGCGATATCGTTCTCGATCATCTGCATCCTTTCGGGCGGCATCAACTCCTTCGCGCAAGCCACATCGTCGATCGGCGGCGCAGGTGCGGGCATCGGCTGGATCGTCGGTTGCTGCGTGTCGGGCTTCTTCGCCCTTGCCATGGCGCAGATCGCCTCGGCATTTCCGACCGCCGGCGGCCTCTATCACTGGTCGTCGATCCTCGGCAACCGCTTCACCGGCTGGCTGACGGCCTGGCTAAACCTGTTCGGTCTGATCACTGTGCTCGGCGCCATCAACATCGGCACCGCTTTCTTCTTCGTTGGAACATTCGGAAGCTGGTTCGGCATCACCGGCACGCCGGGCGAAATCGTCGGGTTTGTCGCCTTCATCACCGTGCTGCAGGCGCTGTTCAACCATTTCGGCATCAAACTGACGGCAATGCTCACCGATGCTTCGGGCTTTCTTATCCTGGGCGCAACAGCAGTGCTGATCGTGGCCTGCCTGGTGTTCGCACCGGCAATCGACATCAGCCGGCTGTGGACGTTCACAAACTATTCAGGCGATGCGGGCGGCGGTGTTTTTCCGCAAACCGACTCCATGAGCTACCTGTTCCTGCTCTGCCTGCTTCTGCCCGTCTATACCATCACCGGCTATGACGCCTCGGCCCACACCTCCGAGGAGACCGTCAAGGCAGCACACTCCGTTCCGCGGGCGATCGTTTCGTCGGTGCTGTGGTCGTCTCTGATCGGCTGGGTGATGCTGTGCGCAATCGTTCTCGCGATCCCGGACCTGGCTGCCGGCGCCAAGCAGGGCTGGAGCGTCTTCTTCTCGACGATGGACGCGATCCTGCCCGTGTGGCTCAAGGAGCTGCTCTATCTCGCCATCCTGATTTCGCAGTTCCTCTGCGGCCTGGCCACCGTGACCTCGGCTTCGCGCATGCTGTTTGCCTTCTCCCGCGACGGCGGCATGCCCGTTGGCTCCGCGGCTCTCGCCAAGGTCAACCCGACCTGGCGCACGCCGGTCAATGCGATCTGGACGGCCGCGATCCTCGAAATCCTGTATGTGTTCCTTGCCCAGTTTATTTCGATCGGCGGCACCAACATCTACACCATCGTCGTCAATTCGACGCTGGTGTTCCTGTTCCTGTCGTTCACCATCCCGATCGCACTCGGCATGGTCGCATTCGGCACGGCCAAGTGGCCTAATCCTGGCCCGTGGAACCTGGGCGCCGGACTGTTCAAGCTTTTCTGTGCGCTGTCGATTGTCGGCATGGTGATCATCTTCTACATCGCCATCCAGCCGCCGAACGACAAGGTGCTTTACATCACCATAGGCTTCATCTTGCTGACCGCCGTGCTTTGGTTCGGTTTCGAGAACCGCCGCTTCCAGGGTCCGCCGATCGGTGACCAGATCGCCAAACGCCAGGCCGCGATCAGGGCAGCCGAGGTGGCTATCGGCGAAGCTGGCGCCTGACATCGCCCAATATGGCCATGGCCGGCCTCGCGCCGGCCATGGCTACGTTTATCCCTTTCAATCGACAAGCGCTGGAGTGCCAAAGGAATGGCCGGAAATTTCTCGTTCGATCAGTTGAAGAAAGCGGTCTCCAGCGGCGAGATCGACACGGTGCTCGCCTGCATCGTCGACATGCAGGGACGGCTGGCGGGAAAACGCTTCCTGGCGCAGTACTTCGTCGATTCCGCGCATGACGAAACGCATGGCTGTAATTATCTGCTGGCCGCAGACATCGATATGGAGCCGGTGCCCGGCTACAAGGCGGCGAGCTGGTCGAAGGGCTATGGCGACTTCGTCATGAAGCCGGATCTCGCCACGCTGCGGCGCATTCCCTGGCTGGAAAAGACCGCACTCGTGATCTGCGACGTGCTCGACCACCACACCCATGATGACCTGCCACATTCGCCGCGCGCCATCTTGAAGAAGCAGGTCAAGCGGCTGACGGAGCGCGGCTATATAGGCTATTTCGCTTCCGAGCTCGAATTCTATCTGTTCAACGAGACATACGATTCCGCCCGCAAGAAGCACTGGCAAGGTCTCGATACCGCTTCACCCTATATCGGCGACTACCAGATCGGTATCACCACCAAGGAAGAAGGCGTCATGCGCCGGCTTCGCAACGAGATGGAAGCGGCCGGCATTCCGATCGAGAATTCCAAGGGCGAGTGGGGTCCGGGCCAGGAAGAGATCAATGTGCGCTACGCCGAGGCGCTCGACATGGCCGACCGTCACGTCATCCTGAAGAACGGCGCCACGGAAATCGCGGAGTCCGAGGGCAAGGCGATTT
>NZ_RZTF01000189.1:6883-11943 GCF_004023175.1 Mesorhizobium sp. M7A.F.Ca.MR.362.00.0.0 | reverse complement strand
ACCCGGCCGCACGTCTTGTCCAGGCATCGGTTCCCCATGGGGCCGATGCGCAGAAGCCGGAGACGATGATGTCGCGTATTGGAATCCATTCTTTCGTCTGGTCGGCGGGCTCGGCCAAGGCCGATCTCGAGCGCACGCTGGCCAACACCAGGGAGGCCGGCTTCGACCTCATCGAATTCTCCTATCTCGATCCCGCCAATGTCGACATCGGCGGGCTTGCCAGGCGCATCGCCGATCTTGGCCTCGGCGTGGCGATCAGCATCGGATTGCCTGCTGATGGCGACATTTCGAGCGCCGACAAGGCGATTGCCGCGCGCGGCGTCGAAATCCTCAACGACACCATCGCGCTGACGCGCGATCTCGGCGGCCGGAAGGTCGCCGGCATTCTCTCGACCAGCCACGGATTGCAGGTCGAGGCGCCGACGCGCGATCAATGGCAGCGCAGTGCCGGCACGCTGGCCAAGGTTGCCGAGACAGCCAAGACGGCCGGCGTCACGCTCAACCTCGAGATCGTCAACCGCTTCGAAAGCAATCTGCTCAACACCGCCGCGCAAGGGCTGGCCTTCATCGAGGACACGGGCTCGGACAACATCTTCCTGCATCTCGACACCTTCCACATGAACATCGAGGAGGCCGATGTCGGCTTGGCCATCCGTCATGCTGCCGATAAGATCGGCTATGTCCATATCGGCGAAAGCCATCGCGGCTTCCTCGGCACCGGCAATATCGATTTCGCCGCAATCTTCGATGCGCTGACCGCTATCGGCTACAGCGACGACCTCAGCTTCGAATCCTTCTCTTCGGAAATCGTCGATGAGAACCTGTCGAAGAAGACCGCGATCTGGCGCAATCTGTGGACGGACAACATGGCGCTGGCCAAGCACGCGCGCGCTTTCATCGGTCTGGGAATGGAGACGGCAAGGCGCAAGGCGGAACTCGTCTCGGCGCGGCACAAACCCTGCCCCGCCCGTCGAGAGCCGAAGGACGCGGCGTGCGCCACAGGGCAGGGTTCCGAACTCAGATTAACAACAGGCCTCGAGGCAGCCGGTTTTGGCGGCTTTTGTGCCGCCATTTTTCCGAGATAGGAATTTTTTCTTGACTCAGTGACCTCAGCTATGGTACATTTTTGCCCATGGTGCTGATTTGCGCCAGTGACCCGCCGCACAGGCGGTTTTTTTGTTTGATGCACCGTCAGCCAAGGTGCCGCCGTATGGCGCCGGCATTGCTCGCGGCAGGTGCATCGGTTATCTGACAACGCCACGCAATCCACCAAACGGAGCCCAGCACATGACACGCGAGACAATCCTCAAATTCGGCACCGTCGAACACGCGGACGCCGGCGATCTGGCTGGCTGGATCGTCGTCGAGGGCAAGCCGACCATGCAAACCGCCGTCCAGCACACGACCGAGGACGGCAAGGTGTTGTCGGGCACCTGGCGCGCGACGCCCGGTACCTACCACGCGACCTATACCGACTACGAGTTCGTGCACATGATCGCCGGCCGCATCATCATCACGCCGGACGGCGGCACACCGATCGAGGTCGGTCCCGGCGATGCCTTCGTGGTGGAAGCCGATTTCAAGGGAACCTGGAAGATCATCGAGCCGGTGACGAAGCATTTTGTCGTCAGGGTTGGCTGAGGCGCGGTGATCCGTCTGGCCCGCCATGGTTCGCCTTGGCGGCGAGTGCTCAAGCGGACGCTTTTTCGTGCCCCGGGGGCCTCTTGGATGCCATCCCATCGGACATCGCGTGGCTGTCGCCGATGGCTCGGAGGAGGTGCGCTGACCTGAGCGCGGTAAGCGTATTCGCTGATCTCTGCATTCGCCGGGGCCTCGGCCAGGCCAATCGCCGGACTCCGGCCATTGGATCACGAAGGCGTCTGCGGCGTCATCCACGGTCGGCCTCGACTGAGTGATACGGCACTCGCCAGCCAAGCGATCTCTCATCGGCGCTTACCAGCCAAATATCCTTGATACGCCGGATTGATCCCCTAGTTCTTTCGGGGGCGCGGCAATCGCGAGGTTGCCTCGGGGGCAGCGGCGGTTCGGGCCGTTCTGACTGCACGCTGCGGAAAGACGGTTGGACCGACGCATCCATGGAGGTCGTCGTGCGTCAATCGCGTGGATTCACCTGTGCGTATTTCGTCTTAGCTTGCTCGATCGCGGTAGTTTGCGCAGGAACTGCAACCGGTGGTCAGCAGGGCGGAGGGCATGGCAACGGCGGCCATGGTTCTGGTGGCCATGGTGGCGGCGGAGGTCATGACGCCGGCGGCAACCACGGCGGCTCGCAGAAAGGGACTGGCGACGACCCCGGCGGCTCCAGTTCGTCGGCGGACGACGGCGAGACCAGCACAAGCGGCACTGCGACAGCCCCGGGGACGGTAGGTCCGGCCACCGCTACTGCTGTTGCGTCCGCAAGGGGCGGACAGTCGCTCGTCCTGCCGGCCGCTCTCCAGCCTCCCAGCGACAGCAACACTCAATCAACAGTCAGCCGAACCGAGGCGCTGCCGGGCGTCCCGGATAAAGTCGTTCGGGCCTGCCATGATGCCATCGAGTCGGCCGCCGCTCCGTTTGGCGCGACCAGCGTGCGCGTCAGCAGCGCGGGCTTCGTACATCAGTTGAGTCGGGCGACGATCTCGGCCCCTATCGAGGTCAGCATCGACTATGTGCGGCAAGGCAACGTGGAAACGCGGCAGGCGGCGATCCAATGCGAATTGGACGCGACAGGCAGCGTGATCGGCCTGACATAGCGAACCGCGCAGAACACCTCGCTGATGAAGCAGGGTGAATTCGAGGGGCCATTCATCTTTGGCCGAAATGGCAGCAGGCCTCGGGTGTGTTACCAAGGGTGCGGGGCATCAAAGATGGCCTTCCACGGAAGCGACCGCGCAGTCGGAATCACTGTGGTGTCACGTGTCTTGGCAAGAGCGAGTAAGGAAGTGTGATCGAACGCACCCGGGTCATCCGCGAAGGGTTGCGAACCTTGCCAGTCTTCTTGCTGACAGCCTTCACCTGGCTGGCTGCCGCGCGCCGCAGCCAAGTCGCGGGCAAGAGAAACAGTGGCCTCGCGTTGCTCGTCCAGAGCCTCCTGAAGCTTAGCGACACGCAACAAAAGAGCTTGGGCGGCTGCTTCGCGCTCGATGCGGGCTCTGTCGAGATCCTCACGATTCATGACGGCTGTAGTACGTTCCCGTGCCAGAGCCTGTGCCGTCTCGGTTGCGGCCTGCTCGGCACGCTCTTTCGCTGAGACTGCTTTGGCTCGCTCCAGTTCAGCCGCCTGGCGCTCGACGCGAGCTTCTTTCAGCTCCTCAACGGCCGCTGCTGCTGCAGCGCGTTCTCGTGCGAGCGTTCGCTCCGTGTCAGCTGCGGTCCGCTCCACTTGTTGTCTCGCTGTGACCGCGTCGGTCCGTTCCTGCTCAGCCGCGGCCGTACGCTTCATGAGTGCGGCATTGGCCAGTTTCGCTTCGGCGAGATCGCCACGAAGCAGCTCCGCCTTCCGGCGTTCGTCGTCGAGCATGCCGCTCGCCTGCGCCAGTGAAGCCTTGGCCGTGGCGCGATCCTCGGCGGCCTCGGTCTCAAGCTGTTCAATTTGGACGCGCGCTTGCGATAAATCGCGCGCCTGCCTTTGGGCCTGCTCCTGCTCGAGATGAGCAGCGGGCATCTCCTCAAGGACATAGCTGGTGGCCTCGCTCAGCATCGTGCGGGCATCTCCCGCAATGCGCCGCAACGCGTCAAGAGTGCGGGCCGCCGCGAGTTCATTGCGCAACCGCTCCTCGCGCGCGTCATCGGCAGCTGCCATGCTTGCCCTCAGCGTGTGGATCTGCTTGCTCGCCTCGAGGAGCGCTCCCTGCAGAGCGGCGCTCCTGGCACGCTCGCCTTCCGCCGCCCGGTGCTCCTGGTCGGCCAATTGTCTCGCAGCGGCAGCCTGAGCACGATTCGTGCCGGCTTGCGCCTGGTTAGCCGTGAGATCCGGGCCAAACAATTCGGCACTCGCCTGAGGTCCCAACGGGCGCGAAAGGTCTCGATGGGCTTGGTCTTGGGTTTGCGAGATGGCGGAAGCGCTTTCGACCCAGATTTGTCTCGTCATCGCATAGCCAATCGGCGCGGCCAGACAAATGGCGGCGAGACCCAAGCGCGATACAAGAACGATCGGCCTGCGAACGACAGGGTTTGAGGCAGGCGCCATGGCCGGGTCGGGATCTCCCATCTGCGCTGTGAAATTCAAACCGCGATCCGCAGCATAGGCCAACGGAGCAATTTTTGGCGGTGAAGCTCTATGGCGCAATTGGTCCCATGCCGACCCGCAAATCCGCTTCCCACGTTCCGCGATCGCGCTGATGGATGCTGCAGGCCGGCCAGACTGCACACTGTTCGGTGCAGGAGCACCGGTCACTAACGAGCTCCCGCTGGGTTCGGATGTCGCGGCGAAATGCTCGATTCGCACTCCGAACCGAGAGTAGTTGGTATTTTGAGCCCGAACATCCAGGCCGACCGCATGCAAGGGGTTGGCAGCCTTGGAAGAAGCAGGTCCGGCGACAAGTCCGGCCGGGCTTTCCCATTCCCAAGAAGCCTCGTCGGCGATACCGGATCTGCCTTCGTCAAACGCTGCAAGGCGGCGCCGTCGCACCGCGGCAAGGATACGCCGGAGCACAAGATAGACGCCCACCGATGCAAGCGTCACCACTGCGATCAGAATGGCCAAATTTACGTCGTTTGCATACATTTCGGCAAGATAATTTGGCATTGCCGTGCCCGTGCGTTCTGGGGTGTATCGTCAAGTTCGTAAAGCGATGTCTGGTCATCCGCCTTGGTATTGGCCAGGCTTACCGCCCTCGAAACGTCGCTTTCTTCGGGATCCTTCTGGTACTTGCGAATTGTTGCGGATGGCGGGGCGCCGGTCGCGCGCTGATAGATCGCCGCAGTTGATATTCCTTGGCGGGCAATGGTCGACCAAGGACACATGCGGGGCCCTGAGACGCCGATTTGCGCCTCTGCATATCAACCTCGCGAGAGTTCGCCGGTGCGGACAATTCGCCACTTCCCGGCTCTTGACTGTCCAT
>NZ_RZTF01000189.1:0-6873 GCF_004023175.1 Mesorhizobium sp. M7A.F.Ca.MR.362.00.0.0 | reverse complement strand
AAGGGCCATTGTAGTGCCCGCTCTTCGGAGCGAAGCTGGATCGTTCCTTGTTCGGCGATGCATTCCCGCCGAGATTAGAATTCGTTGCACTGTTTCGCGAAAAGTACGACGTCAGTTGCTAAGCTGGTGAAAAGCGTGGTGATCCCGACAGGAATCGAACCTGTGACCTACAGATTAGGAATCTGCCGCTCTATCCTACTGAGCTACGGGACCACGCGGCCAGACACATAGCCGCTTCGGATCGTTTCGCCAAGAGGCCGGCCGAAGGCAATTCGGCCGACTTTGCGCTGCCGCCGTCAGGCGGCCAGCGCGGTTTCCGCCAGTTTCACCCAGTAGCTCATGCCGTGCGGGATGACCTCGTCGTTGAAATCGTAGGCAGGGTTGTGGAGACCGGCGGTGTCGCCATTGCCGATGAAGATGAAGGCGCCGGGGCGGGCTTCGAGCATGTAGGAGAAATCCTCGCCGCCCATCACCGGCTGGATGCCGCGATGGACATGGGCGTCGCCGGCGACACTCATCGCGACATCACCGGCAAACACCGTCTCTTCCGCGTGGTTGAAGGTCACGGGGTAATTTGCCTGATAGTCGACCTCGATCTTTGCCCCGAATGCGGTCGCCAGCCCGTCGCATATGCTGCGGATGCGCTCTTCGGACTTCTTGGCGATCTCCTTGCGCAAGGTGCGCACGGTGCCGGCGATTTCAGCGGTTTCGGGGATGATGTTGTAGGCGTCACCGGCGTGGAACTTGGTCACCGACACCACCACGGCCTCGACCGGATCGGTGCTGCGGGAGGCGATCGTCTGCAAGGCGCCGACCAGTTGGCTGGTGATGACGATCGGGTCGATCGTGCCGTGCGGCATCGCCGCGTGGCCGCCCTTGCCGCGCACGGTGATGGTGAACTCGGCGGTCGCCGCCATGATCGGACCCGGGCGAATGGCGAACTGCCCGACAGGCAGGCCCGGCATGTTGTGCATGCCGAACACCCTTGAGATGTCGAAACGCTCCATCATGCCGTCCTTGACCATCTCGTTGCCGCCGCCGCCGCCCTCTTCGGCCGGCTGGAAGATCACCGCCACGGAGCCGGTGAAGTTGCGCGTCTCGGCGAGGTATTTGGCCGCGCCCAGCAGCATCGCCGTGTGGCCGTCATGGCCGCAGGCATGCATCTTGCCGGGGATGGTCGAGGCGTAGGACTTGCCTGTGATCTCGTTGAGCGGCAGCGCGTCCATATCGGCGCGCAGGCCGATGGTGGGGCCTTCGCCCTGGCGGCCGCGGATGACGCCGACGACGCCGGTCTTGCCGAGGCCGGTGACCACATCGTCGCAGCCGAAAGCCTTCAGCTTCTCGGTGACGAAGGCGGCGGTCTTGAAGACGTCGAAGTTCAGTTCTGGCGTCTGGTGCAGATGCTGGCGCCAGCCGGCAACTTCGTCCTGCATTTCGGCGGCACGGTTCAGGATTGGCATGATGGTTCCATCTCGCTGTTGGGACAGGCGGGTGTCGTCCGCTGCCTTGCAATTGTGATCGCCAGGCACTTTGCCATCTTGGCGTCACATAGGGTAAATAGCACCGCAACGATGCGGTCCGGTTTTTGAGGGTCGGACCAATCATGCTGGCGATCGCGTAACGAAATCTTACGGAGCCAGGGGCGACTACGGCAAGAGGCGATTTCGGATTTGATCATGCGGTACAGGCATTTCCTCAAACTATTCTCGGTTGGCACAATCGCGCTGTCGGTCGTGGCCGGGCCGGCGCTGGCCAATCCGGTGGTCGTGTTCGATCTCGGCAGCGGCAAGATCCTGCAGCATCAGGACGCGTTCAAGCGCTGGTATCCGGCATCGCTGAGCAAGCTGATGACCGCTTATGTCACCTTTCGGGCGATCGCCGCCGGCGAGGTTCAGCTTGATTCGCCGATCAAAGTGACCAAACACTCCGCCGCCGAGCCGCCAAGCAAGATGGGCTTCAAGCCGGGCTCGGTGATGCGGCTCGACAACGCGCTGAAGATGATGCTGGTCAAATCGGCCAACGACATCGCCATGGCGGTGGGCGAAAATGTCGGCGGTTCGCAGGCGGCCTTTGCCGACCGGATGAACGCCGAAGCGACCCGGCTCGGCATGAACGGCACGCATTTCGTCAATCCGAACGGGCTCTATTCGCCGGATCAGTACACGACGGCGCGCGACCTCGCCGTGCTGGTGATGGCGATCCGCCGCGAATTTCCGCAATATGCGCCGTGGTTCTCGATCGAGGGCCTTGCCGTCGGCAAGAAGGCTATTCCCAACTACAATCTCTTGATTGGCCGTTATCCCGGCGCCGATGGCATGAAGACCGGCTTTGTCTGCCCTTCCGGCTTCAACATGATCGGTTCGGCGACCCGCAACGGGCGCACGCTGGTCGCGGTGGTGCTTGGCGAGAAGTCGGCCGTCACCCGCGCCGAGACGGCGGCAAAGCTGCTCGATCAGGGTTTTGACGCGCCTGCCGCCGGCTCGGCCACCGTCACCACGCTGGCGCCCTATGGCGACACGGTCTCGCCCAACGACATGAAGGACGAGGTCTGCAAGAAGAAGACGCCGCAGGAGCAGTCGGAGGCGCCGCCGGTCGCCGCCAAGGACGTGCCGAAATCGCCCTATCAGGAAAAGCTCGACCATGTGCCGACGCTGGTTGCCGTCGGCCTTGGCGGCGCCACCGGTCCGGCGCCGAAGGCCATCCTCGACCAGGGCGGTCAGGAATATGCCGATGTGCCGATCCCGAGCTGGCGGCCCGACAGACCGGCACCGGCCGGCGCAGGCCCGAAGATTGCCGGCTCCGCCGCGCAGGGCGACCAGCCGGCCAAGGTTGCGAACTAGCCAATGGGCAGCGGCTTCCCGATCCCCGTCTCGGTGCTGACCGGCTTCCTTGGCGCCGGCAAGACGACGCTGCTCAACCGGCTGCTCAAGGATCCGGCGCTGGCCGACACGGCGGTGATCATCAACGAGTTCGGCGAGGTGGCGATCGACCATTTGCTGGTCGAGCAGTCTTCCGACGGCATCATCCAGCTTTCGGACGGCTGCCTGTGCTGCACGGTGCGCGGCGAACTGGTCGATACGCTGGCCGACCTGGTCGACCGGCTGCAGACCGGCCGCATCGCCCGTCTGGCCCGCGTCATCGTCGAGACCACCGGCCTTGCCGACCCGGCGCCGGTGCTGCAGTCGATCATGGCCCATCCGGCGCTGATCCAGGCCTTCCGGCTCGACGGCGTCATCACGCTGGTCGATGCCGTCAACGGCAACGCCACGCTCGACGCCCATGTCGAGGCGGTCAAGCAGGCTGCCGTCGCCGATCGCATCGTGCTCAGCAAAGCCGATCTGGTCGTCGATCCCAATGAGTTGGAAATGCTTCGGGCGCGCCTGCGGCAGATCAATCCGGGCACCGAACTGCTCGATGCCGGTGACACGGGGACAGGCGTGGCGGCGCTGTTTGATTGCGGCCTCTACAACCCGGCAACCAAATCCGCCGATGTGCGGCGCTGGCTGGGCGAGGAAGCCGCTCATGATCATCACCATCATGATCACCATGATGGGCATGATCACGAACATGGCCATGACCACGGTCATCGCCACGATTCGCGGGTGCGTTCCTATTCGCTGGTGCATGACGGCCCGGTGCCGTTTTCGGCGATCGAGATGTTCCTCGACCTGCTGCGCTCGACACATGGCGAGCGCCTGCTGCGCATGAAGGGCGTCATCGAGCTCAGGGAAGACCCGTCGCGGCCTTTGGTGATCCATGGCGTGCAGAAGATCCTGCATCCGCCGGTGCAATTGCCGTCCTGGCCAGATGGCCAGCGCGGCACGCGGCTGGTGCTGATCACGCTCGATATGCCCGAAGATTATATCCGCAGGCTGTTCGCCGCCTTCACCAACCGGCCGTCGATCGACACGCCCGATCGCGCCGCGCTGGAAAACAACCCGCTGGCGATTGCCGGGCGGTAGCTCCCACGATTACGGCGCGCCGCGCTCGACCAGGAAGCGATGGCCGCCGGAGACCGCCGCCGTTTCAATCAACTGGTGGCCGCTCTCCGAACAGAATGCCGGAATGTCGATGACGGCCAGCGGGTCGGTGGTCTCCAGCCAGAGCCGGCTGCCCGGTTGCATCCCCGCCAGGCGCTTCTTGGCCTTGAGCACGGGCAAGGGGCAGTTCAGCCCCTTGAGGTCATAAATAGCGGCGCGATCATCCACGGGCGAAATCAACCGCCGAACATGCCGAGCAGCTTGTTCTTCAGCTTCGTCACGCGGCTCTCGTCGGCACTCGCCGCTTGCGTCTCAGCCATCGGTGCCGCTTCCGAAGGGGCCGCGATGGTCGCGGTGGCGACAGGGGCTTCCTTGGCAGCCTTTTCGGCCTCCTTTTCGGCCAGAGCCTGGGCCTTGGCGGCTTCCTTGGCTTGCTTGGCCGCCTCTATGGCAGCGAGCCTCTGCTCCTCGGCCTTCTGCTTGGCCGCCTTTTCGGCATCGAGGGCCGCCATCTTGCGGCCAGCGGGCGAATCGATGCGGCCCATGCGTGCCGTCTCGGTGACCGAGCCGTCATTGTTGAGCGACGGCGGATCGATCGGCACGCGTTCGCCGCGTGCGCGGCGCTTGGACCAGTCGGAGACGATGCTGGCTTCCTTGATGCCGGCGATGGTCGGCTTGGGCGCCGGCACGCTGGCCTTGACCGCGCCGCTGAATGCCGCGTCGTAGGTGCTCATGTAGGAATTGTAGGCGCTCTTCAGCGAATCAGGTTGCGTGGTCGCCGGGCAGGCGCCGGTCGGGTCGAATGTCTGACCGTCGGCGGCAACCTGGTTGAAGACGTAGCGCTTCTCGCAGACATCGACCTTCGGCGGCACCTTGGTGATCTCGAAATTGTCGTAGCCGACCTTCAGCATCTTCCAGAAATCGTAATTCGGGTCGTTGCGGTAGCGCGCCATGTTGGCGGCAGTCATGCGGAACGGAAACGCCTGGATCTGGAACTCGGTCTGGCCGCCCTGGAAGGCATCGCGGCCAAAGGCATAGATCTGCTCGATCTGCGCATCGGTCATCGAATAGCAGCCCGACGACGAGCAGGCGCCGTGCACCATCAAATTGGAGCCGGTGCGGCCATTGGCGCGGTCATAGGCGTTGGGATAGCCGATGTTGAAGGACAGATGATAGTTCGAGCGCGGATTCATCTGCGCCGGGCGCACCGTGTAGAAGCCTTCCGGCGCCTGGCGGTCGCCTTCGGTGTATTTCGGCCCGAGCTTGCCCGACCATTTGCAGATGTCGTAGCTCGCCACCATGTCGTAGCGGCCGTTGGTTTTGGCCTTCCAGATTTCGAGCTTGCCTTCTTCCTTGAAGATGCGGGCCATCACCGACGAGGTGCGGACCATGCCCTTGGCCTTCATGTCGGCAAGGATCTTGTCGGGCAGCGGCTTGTTGGCCTCCGGGGCAAAATCCTTCATCGACGAATTGTTGCAGCCGGCAACGCCGAGGGCAGCGATCAGGATTCCGGTGCGGGCAAGCTTGACAAACATGGCTACGGATATCGTCTTTTCTCTGGCGCCAGGACGCTTCCTGCCCCGGCTGCTACACTGCGCATCGACGGACCCTAAGCCCGTTAACCCTAATAAATTCCTTACCGCAAGTGCCGACACATCCCCCTGCGGCAGTCTCATTGAGCCGAATGCAGCGGCATTTTTGTGGCAAAAATGCTCCGCCCCGCCACATTGTTGCGGCCAAGGCTGCCTGTGGTCAGAGACTGCGGCCCATGGCCAGGTATTTTTCGCGGCGCTGCTCGCGGAAATCGGTGTTGGCGCCGGCAAAATCCTTCATCGTCCTGGCGATGAGGTCTCCGGTCGCGGCGATCACCGTTTCGGCGCCGCGATGCGCACCGCCGAGCGGCTCTGGGATGATGGCGTCGATGATCTTTAATTCAAAAAGATCCTGCGCGGTGATCTTCATGTTGGTCGCCGCGTCCTTCGATCGCGTTGTGTCGCGCCACAGGATCGAGGCGGCCCCTTCCGGCGAAATCACCGAATAGATGGCGTGTTCGAGCATGTAGACGCGGTTGGCGGTGGCGATGGCAATGGCGCCGCCCGAACCGCCTTCGCCGATGACCACCGAGATCGACGGCACTTTCAGGCCGAGACAGGTCGAGGTTGAACGGGCGATAGCCTCCGCCTGGCCGCGCTCCTCGGCGTTGACACCGGGATAGGCGCCGGCCGTGTCGACCAGCGTCAGCAGCGGGATCTTGAAGCGGTCGGCCAGTTCCATCAGCCGTACCGCCTTGCGGTAGCCCTCCGGGCGAACCGATCCGAAATTGTGTTTCAGGCGGCTGGCTGTGTCGGAACCTTTTTCCTGGCCGATGATGGCAATGGGTTCGCCGCGGAAACGGGCGAAACCGCCGACGATCGCCTGGTCCTCACCGAAATTGCGGTCGCCGGCCAGCGGCGTGAAATCGGTGAGCAGGCCCTTGATATAGTCGACGCAATGCGGCCTGTCGGGATGGCGAGCCACCTGCACCTTCTGCCACGGCGTCAGCGCCTTGTAGGCGTCGCGCAGCGCGTCGCGGGAGCGCTTCTCGAGACGGCTGATCTCGTCGCCGACATCGACCGCCTCGCCATTCTCGGCAAGCTTCTTCAGCTCGAGGATCTTGCCCTCGAGGTCCTGCACCGGCTTTTCGAAATCGAGGTAATTATACATGCGTGAGCGGACCGATACGTCGGAAGGCAGTGGCTGACGGAACCCTTGAATCCAAGGCTCCGGGCGGTGAAATGTCGTCCTCACATAGCGATATGAGGCCTAGTCGGCAAGCGGATGATGATCGTTGACCAGCCGCACCAGCCGCTCTTCCAGCACATGGGTGTAAATCTGTGTCGTCGATATGTCGGCA
>NZ_RZTF01000188.1:9058-11955 GCF_004023175.1 Mesorhizobium sp. M7A.F.Ca.MR.362.00.0.0 | reverse complement strand
GTTGAATTCCGGCGGCGCCACCACGCTGCCGGTCTACATTTTCTCACTGATCAAGCAGGGCGTGTCGCCGCAGCTCAACGCAATCTCGACCTTGATCATGATTGTTTCGGTGGTGCTGGCGACCGTGGCCTTCCTGCTTCAGCGACGGCAGTAGCAGCGGCGTAGTTTTTCCTAATCAAGGCGTCGGGCAAATCGAATTTATCGAACCCGACGGTTTGTTATCGTCGCCCCTGGGAGAACAACAAACAGGGGAATGACATGACGACTAAAATTGCAGCGCTCACCATGGCCGGTGCCATGAGCCTCGCCTTTAGCGTGCCCGCTCTCGCCGAGGGCAGCCTGGCCATCTACGCATGGGCGGATTCCATCTCGCCCGAGATGGTCACGAAATTCGAGAAGGAAACCGGCATAAAGGTCACGGTCGACGCCTTCTCATCCAACGAGGACCTGCTCACCAAGCTGCAGGCCGGCTCGTCGGGCTACGACATCGTCACGCCTTCGCAGCACTTCGTGAAGATCATGATCGATAGCGGGCTGCTCGAGGATTTCGGCGCCAGCTCGATGGCGGCCTACAGCCAAGTCCTGCCGGACTGGCAGAAACCGTGGTGGGATGCGACAGGCAATCATTCGATCCCGCTCGCCTTCGGCAATGCCGGCTACACCGTCAACCGCGACCTCTACAAAGGCCCGGTCGACAGCTGGAAGACCTATTTCGAGCCACCGGCGGAGCTGCGCGGCAAGATCGCCAGCCTGGCGCAGCCCGACGAAGTCATTCCGGCAGCGGAAAACTATCTCGGCATCAAATATTGCAGCGAAGACCCACAGGAGATGAAGCGCGTGCTCGACCTCTTGCTGGCGCAGAAGCCATTCGTGGCGGCCTATTCCAGCGACAACATCGAAAACCGCATCGGCAGCGGCGAGGTTGCCGCCCATTTCTGGTGGGACGGCAACACCATGAGGCTTCGCCGCAACGACAAGGCCAATGTCGAATACGCGATGCCGAAAGAAGGTCTGGTCGGCTGGCTGGATTCCTATGTCGTGCCGAAGGGCGCGGCCAATATCGAGAACGCCAAGAAGTTCATCGATTTCATGACCCAGATCGACAACGCGACGGCGCAGTACAATTATTACGGCCACTCTTCGCCGGTGAAGATCGACGAGAGCAAGGCGCTCTACAACAAGGAGAACGCTCCGGAGCTGTTCCCGACCGTTCCCGTCAAGATGGGCCAGGCCTGCTCGCCGGCGGCGCAGGAACTCGTCACCAAGGTCTGGACGCAGCTTCTGCAATGAGCCGCTCAGCCGGGGCGCGCGCCGCCCCGGCATCTCCATTCTCAAAGGGGCTGGCCATGCAGACCGAAAATCTTGACTACGATTACATCGTCATCGGCGCAGGCTCGGCCGGTTGTGTCCTTGCCAATCGCCTGAGCGCCAACCCGTCCCACAAAGTGTGCCTGATCGAAGCCGGCGGCAGCGATATGGGGCTGCGGGTCAAGGTGCCTGCCGGCATCCTCTCGCTCTACGGCAATCCGAACTATGACTACTGCTATGTCGGCGTGCCTCAGCCCAACCTCAACGGCCGCAGGATTCCGGTCAATCGCGGCAAGGCGCTGGGCGGCTCCAGTTCCATCAACTCGATGGTCTACATCAGGGGCGCCGCGCAGGACTATGACGAGTGGTCGCGACTCGGCTGCGCAGGCTGGGCATTCAGCGACGTGCTTCCCGTCTTCAAGAAGCTCGAGCGCAACCTGCTTGGCCAGGACCCGCACTACCACGGTACAGGCGGGGAACTGCTGGTCGACAAGCCGCGCGATCCGAATGTGCTGTCGTCGATGTTCGTCAAGGCCGGCAACAATGCCGGTCTTCCGGCCAACAGCGACTTCAATGCCGAAAGCCAGTTCGGCCTCGGCATCTACAATGTCACCCAGGATCGCGGCCAGCGCTTCAGCAGTTTCACCGCCTTCATGCGCCCGGTGCTCGATCGCAAGAATCTCACAATCCTCAGCGAATGCGAAGTGATCGACCTCGATATAGCCGAGGAACGCGCGACAGGGGTACGGGTGCGGTACAAGGGCGAGCAGAAGA
Organism: Mesorhizobium sp. M7A.F.Ca.MR.362.00.0.0; assembly: GCF_004023175.1. NCBI lineage: Bacteria > Pseudomonadati > Pseudomonadota > Alphaproteobacteria > Hyphomicrobiales > Phyllobacteriaceae > Mesorhizobium > Mesorhizobium sp. M7A.F.Ca.MR.362.00.0.0. Next base: position 9,873 of record NZ_RZTF01000188.1, on the reverse strand, counting down.
CGCTGTCGGCCCGCCGCGAAATCGTGCTTTCGGCCGGGGCGATCAATTCACCGAAGATCTTGCTGGCGTCCGGCATCGGCGCAGCCGCCGAGCTGCAGGCGATCGGTATAAAGCCGGTTGTCGATCTGCCGGGCGTGGGCAAGAACCTTCAGGACCATATCGACGGCATGATCACGGTCCGCTCCTCGAGCACGAAGACGCTCGGCCTGTCGCTGCCCAACCTGCCCCGCGTGCTGGCTGCGCCCTTCCGGTATTTTGCCGGCCGCAAGGGCATGCTCACCACCAACTACGTCGAAGCCGGCGGCTTTGCCCGGACGAAGTATGCGAACGGCATTCCCGACATCCAGTTCCACTTCGTGCCCGGCTATCGCAGCCATCGCGGCAGGCTGGTGGAGTACGGCCATGGCTACGCAATCCACACCTGCGTGCTCAGGCCCAAAAGCGTCGGCGAACTCAAACTCTCAGGCCAGGCGTCGAACCGGGATGTGCTGATCGATCATCGCTTCTTCTCGAACGACGAGGACGCCAGGGTGTTGGTCGAAGGCATCAAGATCGCGCGTCAAATCTTTGCCGCATCCGAGTTCGACCCGATCAGGGGGACGGAGATGCTGCCGGGCAAGGATGTTCGCAGCGATGACGAGATCCTCGCCTATCTGCGTGCCGAAGCGCTCACCGTCTATCATCCGGTGGGGACGTGCAAGATGGGGACCGATGCGATGGCCGTCGTCGACCCGGCAACGCTCAAGGTGCGCGGCATCAGTGGCTTGCGGGTCGCGGATGCGTCCGTGATGCCGAAGCTGATCGGCGGCAACACC
>NZ_RZTF01000188.1:8158-9048 GCF_004023175.1 Mesorhizobium sp. M7A.F.Ca.MR.362.00.0.0 | reverse complement strand
TGCCCCCAGCATGATGATCGGGCACCGGGCAGCGGAGATGATCCTGGGCCGGGGATAATTTCTGTAGCGCAACTCCAGGAAAGGCGTGCAGCGGCCTTCCTTCAGTAGCCGCGCAAAAACAATGAGTTGGAGCGGTTCAGTGAATCAAACATTGAACCGGCGCCTTTGCAGCTGGGCTGCGGCGGGCACGCGCCGTCGAATTCAAGCGGCTTGATCGTCCCGCTCATCCGCCTCGCCGTTGATCTCGCGCAGCAGCCTTTCGATGTCGGCCTTCGGGAGACGGTTCGGCGAGTTGGTCGCGCATCAGCCGGCGCAACGTCGAGGTCAGCGCGCCCGGCGTCGCATTGTAGCGCGCCAGCAGTGCCCGCTCGCTGATGATCCATCCAGGACACCGAGTGCCATGTCGCGCATCACTTTCTCGTCGAGAGAAAGCGACCCCACCTGATCTCGGCGAGCGCCCGGCTGGATCGCTTCGAGCAATCAAGCCGCGGTTGGGCTCGTAAGTTACGACCCCTTCACCCTGCAATTGCACCAGAGCGTGACGCACAGGTGTACGCGAGACGCCAAGGGTCGCCGCGATCTCCGCCTCGTTGATCCGCTCACCGACTTGAATTCGCTCGAAGAACTGAGCCCGAAGCTGATTGCGAATGCGTTCCTGGAGCGGCGAGGCTGCGGTCATACTGACCCTGCATGCGCGCCGCCGGGCCGAGCCGGATCGAAGCCGAACCGCATGCGTATTCCGAAGACATGGACACGACAAACATGGCGCGCCACTACATCGCAACTTGGCTATCGTGGCCTTGGGAGACGCGGTTTACCACCGAAATGAAATCCGCGACCAGCTTGTCCGGCGTGCCTCGATAATCGATGGCGATGACGCATTCCTGCAT
>NZ_RZTF01000188.1:0-8148 GCF_004023175.1 Mesorhizobium sp. M7A.F.Ca.MR.362.00.0.0 | reverse complement strand
TTCCTGCATGGTCGGGCTTATTTGGCAGCCTGATCGTAGCCTTCGTGCTGTCGCTCAATGGCCCGAATATCTCGTTCTACCCGGCGCCACGCCTACCATGCCATCGGTCGCCTGGAGCGCACTGCGCTATGGCGTCAAGCCGGAGCTCTATGCGCTTCGTCGATCACCAACATTATGGTATTTGCCGCAATCGCGGTGCTTTATTTCGTTGCACGCTCGGACAGAAACGGCCGATGGAGTGACATGTCATGCTTGTGGTGCTTTCGGCGGGCCGGAATTCTGGTGAGGCCTGCTTGCACGTCCTGCATTGTGCCCCAGACGATGGAGGTCCCCGACGAGAAAGTCGATTGTATCGTCATCGGCACCGGCGTCGTCGGCCTGGCGATTGCGCGGCGGCTGGCGCTCGAGGGACGCGAAGTTCTTGTCGTGGAGGCCGAGGACAGCCCCGGGCTGGGCACGTCGAGCCGCAACAGCGAGGTCATCCATGCCGGCATCTACTATCCGAAGGGCAGCCTGAAAGCGCAGCTATGCGTCGAAGGAAAGAACGCGCTTTACCGCTATTGCGAAGCGCGCGGGATTCCGCACAAACGCATCGGCAAGCTGATCGTCGCCGCCAGCGACGCGGAATTGCCGATCCTGGAGGGGATCCGGACCAAGGCTGCGGACAATGGTGTTGCGGACCTGGAGATGCTCAGCCGCGCGGATGTGGAACGCCTTGAGCCTGAACTGGACGTTGCCGGCGCGCTTTTGTCCCCAAGCACGGGGATCGTCGACAGCCGCGCGCTGATGCTGGGGCTACAGGGCGATGCCGAGAATGCCGGTGCCACCTTTGCGTTTCGCGCGCCGGTTCTCGGCGGCAGCGTCGACGAAACGGGCTGCGAGCTCCAGTTTGGCGGCGATATGGAAGGCTATAGGATCGCCGCAAATCTGGTCATCAATGCGGCCGGATTGTCAGCCCATCTCGTTGCCCGGAGCCTTGCGGGCGGGCATGGCGGCAAAATCCCAGATGTCACCTACGTCAAAGGCAATTACTTTGCGCTTGGACGCCGCCCGTCCTTCAACCATCTTGTTTATCCGGTTCCGGAACCAGGCGGCCTCGGAGTTCACCTGACGCTGGATATGGCCGGATCGGTTCGTTTCGGGCCGGACGTCGAGCCCGTCGATGAGGTCGGCTACGCGGTCGACCCAACTCGGGCCACACCATTTTACGCGGCCATCCGACGCTATTGGCCGGGGCTGAGGGACGGGGAACTGGAGCCGAGCTATTGCGGGCTGCGGCCTAAAACGAACGGGTTGCAGTTCGGCGATTTCGACATTCTGGCAGATCCGTCCGGACGGCTGATCAGTCTTTTCGGAATCGAGTCACCTGGCCTGACAAGTGCGCTCGCCCTGTCAGATAGGGTTGTTCAACTAGTCAGAACGACGAACTCGTCTTGCTTTAGCCTTTGACCGCTCCAGCGGTCATGGATCCTGATATCTGCCGATACATCACAAGACCCAGCAAGGCCGGCGGCAAGGCACCCAGCATCATGACCGCGGAAGCGGTTCCCCATTTTACGCCGCCGCCGCTTGCGGCGAAGAAGAAGGACGCGCCGACCGTCATCGGCACGGCACGGCTGGTTGTCAGCATGAGACCGAAGAGGAACTCGTTCCAGGCAGTGATGAAGCCGAAAATGAAGGTTGTGACGAGCGCCGGTCGGATGACGGGCCGGACGATCATCATCATCACCTGCAAGGAACTTGCGCCATCGACTTTCGCCGCCTCGTCGAGTTCGACCGGTACATCTGAAATCGCGTTCACCAGGATGACGAGCGCAAGAGGCGCGTTGACGATGGTCAGGATGAGCCCGAGCCCGATCTGCGTATCGAGCAGGCCCAGCCACTGGTACATCATGTAAAGCGGGATCGCGAAGATGATCAGCGGTACGGCGCGAAGATTGATGACGATCGGCAGGACCAAGCGCTTTCCCGCGTCGCTACGCGCGATTGCATAGGCAGCCGGGAACGCGAGCACGATCGCAAGGCCGGTTCCGATCAGCGCCGCCACGGTGCTGTTCAGCAGGTAGGCATAGATGTTGAAGCGGCTGGTCTGCGTCAGAACCTCCAGATAGTTGTCGAGCGTCGGCTGGCTGATCCACAAACCGGGGTTCGTCGAAAGCTCGCGCTGGCTTTTGAGCGATGTGATCAGCGTCACGATAATGGGGAAATTCATCGCCAGCACGGCGATGGCAAAAACGATCCAGCGCAGTGCCCTGACCATCGTCAACGCTTCCTGCGGCCGGCAAGCCGGTTAAGGCCGTGGAGAACGATGAACGACGCCAGGAACAGGATAACCGAAGCGGCGACCGCCTTGCCGATAGCCCCTTCCTTGAAGAAGGCCTGATAGATGTAGATCGACAAGGACGTCGTTGACCCGCCAGCGCCACTGCCGGTCAGCGCATAGACATTGTCGAACACCCGGAAACCGTCGATGAAACGGATGAAAAACGCGATGACCAGCGTCGGCTTCATCAGCGGCAGGTCGATCCACCGAACGATCTCAAACGGTGATGCGCCATCGAGCGAGGAGGCTTCGCGCACGTCGAGCGGTATGGCCGAATAGGCCATGTAGAAGAGCAGGAAGGCGAAAGGCGTCCATTGCAGCGTCTCCACGACGACAAGGGTGCGGAAGGCATTGTCGATGTCGAGGAAGGCCGGGCTGTCGCCAAACCATTCGAAGAGATAGTAGGGGACGGGGCCCGCGAATTCATGCAGCACCAGCCGGTACATGAGACCGACCATGGCCGGTGCGACCATCAGCGGCAGCATCAACGGCGCCATCAGGACTGGACGCTTGCACAGAAGCGGCGCCAGGAAGATGGCAAGGAAAAGGCCGATCAGACATTCCGCCGATGCGCTAAGAATACCGAAGCGCAGCGAGAACCAGGCCGAGCTCCAGAATTCGCGGTCGTTCAACACCGCGACATAGTTACCGAAACCGCTCAACACCGGACTGCGCAAGGTCTCGAATGTGACGGTCGAAACGGAATAGATCAGATTGACGATCGCCGGAAAGCCGAGGAACAGAAGCAGGAAGCCGACCAGCGGCGTCAGATACATCCTGCCTTCGGCACGTGTCACAAGGGCCATGTCGATCCGCCAAACGCGCCGGACACCGGGCCTCGGCCCGGCATCCGGCCAATAATTTATTTCTTCAGAAGGTCCTGCATGCCCGCCTTGGTGTGGGCGAGCGCATCCTCGAGGCTCTGCTGGCCGGACCAGTAGCCGGTGAACTCCTTTGCCTGCAGCTCATAGACCGGGAGCGCACTCGCGGACGTCGCTCCGGTCATGACATAGCCGTACTTGCTGGCGAATTCGCCGAGCTTGACGAGGTCGGGACGTTCCTTCGCAACCTTGGCCACGACATCGGGAGACAATGCCGGCGAACCGCCGTTGCGCGCATAGAGCAAGGCCGCATCCTCGGTGGCGAGCCACTTCAGGAACTTGACGGCGCCTTCCTTGTTCTTGGCGTTCTTGTTAAGGCCCAAACCAAGGCCGTGGATATGATCAGCGCGTCCGTCGGAACCTGCCGGTGGCGCGACGATCCCGGTCACCTCGGCGACGGCCGGGGATTTTTCGGTGCTGGTCAGATCCGCCGCCGCGGCATTCCACTGCAGCGCCGTCGCGGCCTGGCCGGATGCGAAGGCCGCGTTGGTTTCCGCATATTCGTAGCTCAGCGAATCCTTGGGTGAAGAACCGGCATCATAGAGTTTCTTGTAGAGCTCGAGGGCGGTCTTGTAGGCATCGGAATCCACCGTGACATTGCCGTTCTTGTCCATCCAGTCGCCGCCGTAGGAGCGCGGCAGGGACTGGAAGACCATCATGTTGAACAGCAGGTTCTTCATCTGCAGGACCGTGCCATAACGCACCGGGCTGTCGGGGTTCACCTGCTTGGCGAAATAGAGGGCGGTGGCCGCCCAGTCGTCCCAGGTCCAGCTGTCCGGGTCTTTCGGCTGCAGCGGCTTGCCGAGATATTTCTGGGCGATTTCACCATAGGTCTTCTTGGCGGCGTCATCCCCGATCAAGGCGTCGATGAGATCCTTGCGGTAGTACATGAAGTGCAACGAAAGGTCTGTCGGCACGCCGTATTGCTTGCCGTCGAACTGCATCGTCTTGAGAACGGATTCGCCGAAAACCTTGATCGCGTCCGTGCCAAGATCGACCGGCTCCATATAGGGCGCGTAGCGACCGAGCGAGTAGGTGGCGACGAGGTTCACGTCGAAGGCACTGGATCCGGCCGCCATGTCAGCCTGCAGCTTGTCGTAAAAGCCTTCCCGGTTGAAGAACAGCAACTCCACCTTGTCGGCATCGCTGGCCTGCTTGTTGTAGGTTTCCACGGTTGCCCGCAGTGCGGTTTCCTCGGAGCCGCCAGGCCAGCCGAGCACGGTCACGGTTGCGTTGGCAAAGGTCGGCAAAGCCGTCCCCGCAAGGAGGGTGGCCATAAGCGCAAAAGATGTCCTGCTCAATTTCATGATCGTTCCCTTCTTTTTTGATGATTTTTGCATGACACGACCGGGGCGCCGTTACCTTGCCCATTCGGCAAGATCGGCAACACCGATGACGCCGGCGTGGCCTCCGAGCTTCGCCGCCACGAGATGGGGGGAAAGGCGCGGCGGGACCTCGCTCAGATGTGCGCGCACCCGGTCGAGATAGCCTTCTGCAAGACCGATGCTGCCGCCGATGACGATCAATTTCGGATCGAACATCATCTGAATGTCCCAGCATAGCGCCGCGACCCGCGAGGCGCTCCGCGAGACGATGGCGCCGGCCCAGTCCTCGCCCTTCAGCGCGTGTCCGAACACATCGGCGGCGTCCGCCTTGGAACCGGCCTTGAGGGCCTCCGAAGCGATCCAGCGGCCGGAGGTGCTGTCTTCGAGCGGAGCCCGGTCTTCAGACAGACCACGGATCAGACCGAAGTGACCGGCTAGACCGGACAGCAATCGGTCGTTGCAAACGATGCCGCCGCCAATTCCGGTCGAGATGGTCAGAAAGACGATGTCGCGACCTTGCCCGGCGCCGAATTTGTATTCGCCCCAGGCAGCCGCCTGGGCATCGTTGAACGCACAGACCGGCTTGCCGAAAACAGCGGATGCCCTTTCGACCAGCGGGTAGCCGTCGGGAATGCCAAGGGTTGCCGGATTCAATGCCGACCAGCGTCCATCCTGCACCAGTCCGGTCACCGCAATGCCGATGCGGCTGAAGCGGCTCGACCAGGCTGACGTGCTTTGCGCGAGGGATGCCAGCCAGGCGTCGGGTCCAGCCTCTCGCGCGGTCCGCACGATCTTGTCCTCGATCACCGTGCCATCGTTGACCAGCGCGGCCATGGTCTTGGTTCCCCCGATGTCGATGCCCAGGACGGATGGGCCCAGGACGGTTGGGCCCAGGACACTTGTGCCAAGGGCGGTTTGCGCGCCCCTCGCCGCATAGGCGTCGGAAAGCGCCTGGTGGAACCATGAGGTGACGTGCTCGGTACGGGTGATCGCCGAGCCGACAACCACGGCACAGGCGCCGGCGCGCGCGGCGGCAGCCGCCTGCTCAGGCGACCGGATACGCCCTTCGGCAATGACGTAGGGGGTCAGGGTTCGCATTTCAGCGATGAGGGCGATATCCGGATCCTGCGGCTCCGGCCCGCCGACATAGCCGGAAAGCGTCGTGCCGACGAAATCGACACCCGCGGCAAGGGCCCGGCGCGCATCGTCAAGGCAAGAGCAATCGGCCATGGTCAGCTTGTTCCTGGCCTTGACGGCTTTCACAAGCGCTTCGACAGGAACGGGACGGACACGCTCCGTCGCATCGAAAGCGATGATATCGGCGCCCGCCTCGGCCAGGGCCTCGACATCGGCCAGATAGGGTGTGATGCGCACGGGACTGTCGGTGAGATCGCGCTTGACGATACCGATGATCGGCACGCGGACGGCCAGGCGGGCGGCCGCGACATAGGGCACGGATTCGATGCGCAGGGCCTTGGCTCCGGCTTCAACAGCGGCCCTGGCAAAGCCCGTCACGAACTGCGCACTGTCCATCGGGCCGCCGGGAACCGGCTGGCAGGACACGATGAGACTGTTGGCGATGTCTTCCCGCTGCACGTCGGCACTCCCTTGTCGCCATCACGATAAATGGAAAATACCAGATTACAACCAGTTCATAACTGGTATTATCTTTGCAGCTCGAAGACGAAATCGTAGACGTCGCCTTTGTAGCGTGTCTCGCAGTATTCCACGATCTGTCCGTCGGCGAGAAAGCAGCGGCGCTCGGTCATCAGCAGCGGTGCGCCCGCGTCACAATGAAGGTGCTTTGCATCCTCCAGCGACGCGCCGCGCGAGCGCATGCGCTGGATTGCCCTCTGAGGCATGAAGCCGCGTGCATCAAGCGCTTCATAAAGGGAATCCTGAACCATCTCGGGCGAAGGAAGGAAGCGAACCGGCACGGCCGAGACCTCGACGGCGATCGGCGCGCCATCGGCCGTCCTCACACGACGCATGCGAACCACATTGGTATTGCCCGCAATACCCAGGGCCATCATTTCGGCCGGGGATGGACGGCTTATCTGCTTGGAAAGCCATAGACATCCAGGCTTCAGGCCGCGCGCCAGAATGTCCTCCGAAAAGCTCGTCAGCGTCGAAAGCGATTTTTCGACCCGCGACCCGATCTCGGTTTTGGAACCATGCCGGCGATTGAGCTGCCCTTCCTCTTCGAGCAACGCCAGAGCTTTTCTCACGGTGACACGCGAGATCGACAGGGCTTCCGCCAGAACCCGCTCGCCCGGCAGAACCGCGCCGGCTTTCAAAGCATTGGAACGGATCGCTGCCTCGATCGCCGATTTCAACCGTCTGTAAAGCGGCACATCGGACGCTGTCGCTTCCATTTCCCGACTGACAAGCCCGATCAGGTTCACGGTTGTCATTGCCCTTCCTCCCGCGCGAGAAGCACCCAGGATCAAAACATTCCTGACTGGACCTATACTGGTATTATCAATCCGGTGCAAACGGCCAGCGGACGGTGCTTCGCCGCGCCCTCAGCGCATCACGATCCCTTAGCGAACCCTCGGTGACAGCTTCATGGAGATGCGATCGCAGGCAGCCCGCAGGACCTCCAGAGTAAAGGCATGGCGGCTTTCACGCGTATGGCGATTGATATAGGCGACGATAATGGAGGCGACGGCGCTGCCGTCCGGTCCGATGACCGGACAGCAGATATCGGTGATGCCGACGAAGTCGCGGCTTTCGCGCATCCAGTAGCCGTCCGCGCGGATGGTACGAAGCTGCTTTTCCAGCGCGTCACGATCCAGCGGCGCCGGTGAATGCGCCGCACATTCATCGATCATCCGCGCTGCGACCTTTGGTGACTGGAAGGCAAGTATCACATGGCCGGAGGTCGCGTCGGTGGCCAGGCGGCCGTAGCCGAGGCGCAGCGTGAACGCCATGTCCTCGCCGCCGGGAGCGGCCGCGGTCACGACGGTCAAGCCATGATTGAAGACGACCAGGTGCGGCGACTGATTTGAGTCCCCGGCAATCTGCGTCAGCTCGGGCATGGCGGCGGACATGAGATCCTGAGCGCTCGGCGTGTGCAGCCCCAGCTTGAAAAGCTTGTCGGTCAACGAATAGGCGTCGGTCTCGGCGTTGCGCTCGATATATTGACGCTCCTGCAGCGCGATCAGCATCCGGAAAATCTCATTCTTCGAACGGCCGAGGCCTTCCGCGATCTCCTTCATCGTCAAGGGCGCCCGCGCCTCCGCCAGCAGTTCCAGGACATCCAGACCCTTGGTCAGTGCCGGGGCCGAATAGGTCGGTTTGCCACTCTCTTTTGCATCATCTGCCATTCGAAGAATCCCCGGTGGTCCCGCACGATAGAGACAAGAAATCGGAATTGCCATTGGTTTTATATCCAAACTTGACACCATATATAAAACTGACATGATGACGGGGACAATGAATTTCGAGGCCGACCCGATGACCGTACCGAGACCTGCAAACACTGTGCGCGCGACCATCACTCCCCGGAACAACAGTGTTTACACGTCGGTCGACTTCGATCGCGAGGGCAAGCAGATCGGTTTCTTCCATGTGCCTCAATCGCCGCACGACGATGCCTGGGGCACGGTCCGCGTTC
>NZ_RZTF01000187.1:11291-11976 GCF_004023175.1 Mesorhizobium sp. M7A.F.Ca.MR.362.00.0.0 | reverse complement strand
ACGATGCCCGTGACATTGCCGTTGGAGACCAGCAGGAAACGCGACAGGTCGCTCATCAGCATGCCTTCCGGCGCGCGATAGAGGGCTGCCATCACGTCGAAGCGCGGCAGCGTCGTGTTGAACTCCTTCTTCAGCCGCTCGCGCAGCTCGGCCTCGATCGTGCGCGAGGCTCGCAGCAGCCTGATCCACAGCCGCAAGCGGTCCTTGCCGGGTCCCGACGGCGCGGGCAGGGGGCCGGCTACCATGTTTCGCCTCCTGAGATGGAAATCGCCTGTCCGGTTATCGACTGGGCGGCGTCGCCGCACAGCCACAGCACGGCGGCGGCGACCTCATCCGGCTGGATGAAGCGGCCTTGCGGGTTGGTCGAGGCGAGGCTTGACCGCGCTTGCTCGACCGAGCGGCCGGTCTTCTCGATGATGCGCTGGATGGACTCTTCCAGCATTTCGGTTTCCACAAAGCCTGGGCACACGGCGTTGACGGTGACGCCCGATTTCGCCGTTTCGGCGGCAAGAGCCCGCATCAGGCCAACGACGCCATGCTTGGCGGCGACGTAAGACGCGACGTAGGCGTAACCTTTCAGGCCGGCGGTCGAGGCGATGAAAACAATTCGTCCCGTCTTCCGCGCGGCCATGCCGGCCAGCGCCGGCTTCACCGTCAGGAAGGCGCCGGTCAGATTGACGTCGAG
>NZ_RZTF01000187.1:7097-11282 GCF_004023175.1 Mesorhizobium sp. M7A.F.Ca.MR.362.00.0.0 | reverse complement strand
TCGAGCGTCCGCTGCCAGTCGCTGAGCGCGGTTTTGTGCGCCGGGGCGCTGCCGGCCATGCCAGCATTGGCGACGACGATGTCGAAGGGGCCCCGCGCGGCTTGCGCCCTCTGGTAGAGCGCCGCCATTGCCGCCTCGTCGGTGACATCGGCGGCGATGCCGAAGATGCGGTCGTTCTCGCCGGCCACCTCAGTGAGCTCTGCTTCCCGGCGGCCGCAGATGGTGACATCGATGCCCGCACCCGCCAGCGCCAGCGCGATGGCCCGCCCGACGCCGGAGCCGCCGCCTGTGACCAGCGCATGCTTGCCAGGGATCGTCGCGGCGGCCGTCATACTTTCAGCCCCGCTGCGGCGTCGCGCTCGGCCAGACGGTAGAGCTGGTCGCGCCCGGGCAGATAGGGATCCGGCCATTTGACACCACGGTCGCCGAACGTGACGGCGGCATGCAGTGTCCAGTAGGGATCGGCGAGATGCGGCCGTGCCAGTGCGACGAGGTCGGCGCGGCCGGCCATCAGGATCGAATTGACATGGTCCGGCTCGTAGATGTTACCGACCGCCATCGTCGCCATGCCGACTTCGTTGCGGATGCGGTCGGAAAACGGCGTCTGGAACATGCGGCCATAGACAGGCTTGGCCAGTGCCGAGGTCTGGCCTGCCGAGACGTCGCAGATGTCGACGCCGGCCTCGAGCAGCAGCCGTGCGATCTCCACCGCGTCGGCCGGTGTGACGCCCTCGATGCCCACCCAGTCATTGGCCGAAATGCGCATCGAGATCGGCTTCTCCGCCCGCCAGGCAGCGCGCACCGCGCGGAAGATTTCGAGGGGATAGCGCATCCGATTGTCAAGCGAACCGCCATATTCATCCGTGCGCCGGTTGGTGACCGGCGTGATGAAGGACGACAAGAGATAGCCATGCGCAGCGTGGATCTCGAGCATGTCGAAGCCGCAACGATCGGCCATCTCGGCCGAAGCCACGAATTCGTCGCGCACGCGGTCCATGTCGGCGCGATCCATCGCCTTCGGCACCTGATTCTGCGGCGACCACGCCACGGCTGAGGCCGCCATCACCGGCCAGTTGTCTGAGACCAGCGGCACGTCGGTCCCCTCCCAGCCGAGCCGGGTCGAACCTTTGGCGCCGGAATGGCCGATCTGGGCGCAGATCTTGGCTTCGGTTTCGGTATGGACGAAGTCGACCAGCCGCTTCCACGCCACCTCATGTTCGGGCGCATAGAAACCGGGACAACCAGGCGTGATGCGGCCTTCCGGGCTGACGCAGGTCATCTCGATATAGATGAGGCCGGCGCCGCCCTTGGCCCGCTCGGCATAATGGGTGAAATGCCAGTCGGTCGGACAGCCGTCGACGGCCTTGTACTGCGCCATCGGCGAGACGACGACGCGGTTCTGCAGCCTCATGTCGCGCAGCTTGAACGGCGCGAACATCGGCGCGCGGCGCAGGTTGTTGCCGCCGGCACCCGCCTGGCGTTGGAACCATTCTTCGGCGCTTTCAAGCCATTTGGCATCGCGCAGCCGCAGATTCTCGTGACTGATACGCTGCGAGCGGGTCAAAAGCGAATAGTTGAACTGCACCGGATCGAGGCCGAGATAGCGCTCGACCTCCTCGAACCATTCGAGCGAATTGCGCGCCGCCGATTGCAGCTTCAGCACCTCGGTGCGGCGGGCATCCTCATATCTACGGAAGGCGGCGTCGAGGTCCGGCTCGGTTTCGACATACTCGGCCAGAGCCACGGCACTTTCCAGGGCCAGCTTGGTGCCGGAGCCGATCGAGAAATGCGCTGAGGCCGCCGCATCGCCCATCAGTGCCAGATTCTTGTACGACCAGCGCTCGCACAGCACGCGCGGAAAATTGATCCAGGCGGAACCACGGATATGGTTGGCATTGGTCATCAGCGCGTGGCCGCCGAGGTGTTTTTCAAAGATCCGCTCACAAACGGCGATCGATTCCTGCTGCGACATCGCGCCGAAGCCGAAGGCAGCCCAGGTCTGTTCGCTGCACTCGACGATGAACGTCGCGGTGTCGCTGTCGAACTGGTAGGCGTGCGCCCACACCCAGCCATGCTCGGTCTTCTCGAAGATAAAGGTGAAGGCGTCGTCGAACTTCTGGTTGGTGCCGAGCCAGACGAACTTGCATTTACGGGTGTCGATGTCGGGCTTGAAGATGTCGACGAAAGCGTTGCGCGCCCTGGAGTTCAGGCCGTCGGCCGCGACGACCAGATCATGCGTCTCCATGTAGGGCTTGGGATCGGCAATGTCGGTCTCGAACATCAGCTTGACGCCGAGTTCGCGCGCCCGGCGCTGCAGCAGGACCAGCAGCCGCTTACGGCCGATGCCGCAGAAACCGTGACCTGACGAGACCGTGCGCACGCCGTCATGGATGACGGCGATGTCGTCCCAGTAGGCAAAGTGCTTCTTGATCCAGACAGCGCTGACCGGGTCGTTTTTCGACAGATTGTCGAGCGTCTCGGCCGACAGCACGACGCCCCAGCCGAACGTGTCGTCGGCACGGTTGCGCTCGAACACCGTCACATCGTGCGCGGCGTCCCTCAGCTTCATCGAAATGGCAAAGTAGAGGCCAGCTGGTCCGCCGCCGAGAACCGCAACCTTCATGTCTGCGATCTCCTCTTCGCTTGCTGGAGTTCAGTATCGCGCCGGCGACAAGATATTTCAAGCTTAAAGTTTTATATCAAAACGATTGTCCTGACATGGCGAAAGCGCGCCTGCGTGTCATCGCGCAAGCGCGCTGCCGGATCACTTTTCCGGGTTCTTCGGGCTCCACAGCACCGTCTCGGCGTCCTTCTCATAGGCCATTCCGTCGGGATAGCTGATCGCTTCCAGCTGCAGCCCCCACGGCGCCTGGAAATAGAGGATGGTCTGGCCGGCCGCCGGCCCTTCCTTGACCGGCAGCGGCCCCATCCGCGTCTTGACGCCCTTGCCTTCGAGATAGGCTTTGGCGGCAGCGACGTCGTCGACATAGAAGGCGATGTGGAAGCCGCCAATGTCGCTGTTCTTCGGCGTCAGGTTCTTCTGGTCGGGCGCGGTGTATTTGAACAGCTCTATGTTCGATCCATAGCCGCAGCGGACCATGGTGACCTCTTCGATCACCGCCTTCGGGTCGACGCCCAGGAGATCCTGCATGAAGGTGCCCTTGTCGTCGGCGAACGGACCGAACGACATCGCCTTCTTGCAGCCGACCACTTCGGTGAAGAAGTCGACCGCTTGCTTCATATCGGGAACGGTGATGCCGGTGTGGTCGTGGCCGCGCATGCCCGGGATCGAATCCGCCGAGGCCATGCCGGCGCTGCCGAGCATCGCGGCGGCCAGCGTTGCAATTGCGATAGTGGTCTTCATGTCAGTCCTCTCCATTTGGCGGGACTTGGGTCTTTTGGTCGCACGCCCGAGGCCCGCTCTTCGGCGTGCGTATGCATTCATGTCGGCGCCTTGGCGGCGGAAGGAATGTCCAGCCAGCTCGCATCGATCTCGGGCAGCGGAATGGCCGCGATGAGATCGCGCGTGTAGGCCTGCTGCGGCTTGTCGAACAAGGCGTCGGTGGCGCTCGCTTCGACGATCACGCCTTCGCGCATGACGATCACTTGCCGGCACAGCCGCCGGATGACCGACAGATCGTGGCTGATGAAAGCGACGGTCAGCCCCATTTCCGCCGCCAGCTTTTCCAGCAGCGTCAGGATCTGCGCTTGCGTCGACACGTCGAGCCCTGAGACGATCTCGTCGGCCAGCACGAATTTCGGCGACAGCGCCAGCGCCCGCGCAATGCCGACGCGCTGGCGCTGGCCGCCCGATAATTCGTGGCGATAGCGGTTGGCGAAGCTTTGCGGCAGGCCGACGCGCTGCAGCGCCTCGGCAACGCGCGCCTTGAGATTGTCGCCGAGGCCATTTTGCTTGAGTGGCGCGGCGATGATGCTGGCAATGGTGCGGCGCGGGTTGAGCGACGACATCGGATCTTGAAAAATCATCTGCAGATTGCGCCGCAGTGGCCGCAGTTCCGCCTCCGGCAGATGCGTGATGTCGCGGCCGTCGAAAGTAATGTTGCCTGCGCTGGGTTCCAGCAGGCGCACCAAAGCGCGGCCGAGCGTCGACTTGCCGGAACCGGATTCGCCGACGATGCCGGTCACCGAGCCCCTGGGCAGGTCGAAATCCAGGCCCTTCAGGAT
>NZ_RZTF01000187.1:0-7087 GCF_004023175.1 Mesorhizobium sp. M7A.F.Ca.MR.362.00.0.0 | reverse complement strand
TTCAGGATTTCGACCAATGGCGCGCGGCCGATCAGTGGCTTGCGCGTCATGTCGGGCAGCGCGACCTTCAGCCCGCGCACGGAGAACAACGGTTCAACCATGCGGCCGCCTCCAGGCTTGGTCTGCGGCAGCGATCTCCGAAGCAAGCCCGGCCAGCACCGCCTCGTCCACCGGCTTCAGCGAGGCGAAAGGATCGGTGTAGCGTGGCGTCGCCGCCATCAGCGCTCGCGTGTAGGGATGCTGCGGTGCTGCGAAGAGGGCAGCCGTGTCGGCCTCCTCCACCACCTTGCCGGCATAAAGCACCGAGACTCTCTGGCTGATCTTGGCGACGACGCCGAGATCATGGGTGACGAACAGGATCGCCGTGCCATGCTCGCGCTGCAACTGCACGATCAGCCGCAGGATCTGTTTTTGCACGGTCACATCAAGCGCCGTGGTCGGCTCGTCGGCGACGATCAGCCTTGGCTCCGCGGCGAAGGCCGCAGCGATCAGCACGCGCTGGCGCATGCCGCCGGACAGTTCGTGCGGATAGCTTTTCAGCACGCGGTCGGGATCGCGGATTTGCACCTCGTCCAGCAATTGCCGGATGCGGGTATCGGCCTTCTCGCCACTCCAGCCGAGGATGCGCACCAGCCGGTCGGTCATCTGCGAGCCGATGCGCCGCGACGGGTTGAGCGCGGTCAGCGGGTCCTGCGGGATCAGCGCCGTGCGCGCCCCGATCAGCGTGCGTCGTGCCTTGGGTTGCAATTTGCCGAGGTCTTCACCCTCGAGCAGCATGTCGCCTTCGACAATGCGCACGCTCGACGGCAGCACACCGAGCACCGCCTTGCCGATCATCGTCTTGCCGGCGCCGCTTTCGCCGACCAGCGCGCGCACTTCGCCGGGCTGAACGGCAAGCGACACCGAGCGCAATACGCGCTGGCCGTTGGGCAGCACCGCGCTCAACCCCCTGATGTCGAGGCAGGCGCTCATCGCAGCACCGGATCGAAACGCGTCTTCAGCGCCTCGCCGAACTGACTGAACGACAGCACGGTCAGGATCAGCGTGATCAGCGGGAACACCAGCACCCACCAGGCCTGATGGATCGACAGCCGGCCCTCGGCGATGATGCCTCCCCAGGTCGGATCGTCGGTCGAGATCGACAGATTGACGAAGGACAGGATCGCCTCGACGATAACGGCGATGCCCATTTCCAGCGACAGCAATGCGACGATCGACGGCACCACATTGGGCAGCACTTCGCGCAGCATGATGCCGATGCGGCCGTAGCCGGCAATGCGGGCATTCTCGACATAGTCCATGCGCGACTGACCCATTGTCTCGGCACGGATCACCCGGCAGAAACGCGTCCAGTCGATGATGGCGATGGCCAGGATGACGGAACTCAAGCCCGTGCCGAGCACCGCCACCAGCAATATGGCGAACAGCACCGGCGGAAAGGCCATCCAGACATCGACGACGCGCGAGATGATGCGGTCGGCCCAACCGCCGAAATAGCCTGCGATCAGGCCTAGCGTCGAGCCGACCAGGCACGCAGCGACGGCTGCGGAAAAGGCGACGATGAAGGCGATGCGGCCGCCAAAGATCAGCCTCGACAACAGATCGCGGCCGAGGCTGTCGGTGCCGAGCCAATAGCCGGGTTCGGCTCCATTCATCCAGAATGGCGGCAACCGCTCCAGCATCAGATCCTGCGCCAGCGGATCCTGCGGCGCGACCAGCGGCGCGAAGATTGCCGCCAGAAGCGCCAGCAGCAGCCAGCCGCCGGCCAGCCACAGGCGTGGCGACACACCTCGTCTTCGAGCACGGCCCTCATCCATGGCGCAGCCTCGGATTGAGCAGCGCATACATCATGTCGACGCTGAGGTTGATCAGCACGAACAGCAGCGCGAAGACCAGCACGATGCCTTGAATCAAAGGCAGGTCGCGGTTGATGACCGCGTCGATCGCCATATTGCCGAGGCCCTCATAGGAAAACAGCCGTTCGACGATGACGGTGCCGCCGATCAGGAAGGTGAACTGCACGCCGACCAGTGTCAGTGTCGGCAAAGCGGCATTCTTCAAGGCCTCGCGCAGGATGACCTGCGTTTCCGAAAAACCCTTCACCCGTGCCAGCACGACGTAGTCGAGGTCGAGCACTTCCTTCAGCGACTGTTTCAGCAGCTGCGAGATGATTGCTGCCAGCGGCAGTGCCAGCGCCACGGCCGGCATCAGCATGTGCTTCAGCAGATCCCAGGTCAGGTCGAGGCGCAGGCGCAACAGGCTCTCGAACAGATAGAACTGGGTGACGAAGGGCAGGTCCAGTTGCGGCGACACCCGGCCGGAAATGTCGAAGATCGGCACCAGCACGCCGAACAGCAGGATCAGCACCAGGCCCCACAGGAAATCGGGAATGGAAAGCGCCGCGCCGCTGGCGATGTCGATGCCGGCCTCGACCGCCGTGCCGCGTTCGCGCGCGCCGATGATCGCCGTCGTGCCGCCGATCGCCACCGCCATGATGAGCGCGACGATAGCGAGTTCCAGCGTCGCCGGCAGCCGGTTGAAGACCAGCCCGAGCACATCCTGCCGCAGCGAGATCGAGGTGCCGAAATCGCCCTGGGCGACACCAGACAGCCAGATGAAGAATTGTTGCACGATGGTCTTGTCGAGCCCATAGAGCGCGCGCAGCCGGGCGATGTCGGCATCCGTCGCGCCGGGCGGCAGCATCATGGCGATCGGATCGCCGGGCGCGACGCGGATCACGACAAAGACGACGACGGCCACGCCGAACAGCGTGATCAGCATCGTCAGCAGACGGATCAGGAATCTTTGCAGGAGCATGTAAATCTTTGCAGGAGCCCGTGGGCTCGTATGCCCGATGGAAAATGCGCGCCGTCATTGATGACGGCGCGCGGCAATTCCAGGCCGATATCAGGCCGGGGTCATCAGGGCCGGCAGCAGCGCGCCGGACACATGCTGCACCACATTGACGCCCTTGGCATGCACGATCGGCTGCGCATACTGGATCAGCGGCAGCACATAGGCCTGCTCGGCGATGTATTTGTCGACAGCCTTCCAGCCGGCGATGCGCTTGGCCTCGTCCTTTTCGCCCCACAGCGGGTTGATCATGTCGATCAAATCCTGGCTGTCCCACACCGAATGCGGGCTCGGGCCGTACATGGCAAAGCCGGTCGAGGTGGTCGGATCGCCGATGGCATTGCCCCAATTGTAGAAGGCGGCCGGCGCAAGCTTGTCGGCGGCGCGCAGTTCGTAGTGCTTGGCGATCTCGTAGACTTCGATCGTCGCCTCGATGCCGACCTTGCGCCACATGCCGACGATCGCCTGGATCATCTCATAGTCCTTGGGCTTGAAGCCCTTGGTCGTCTGGATGGTGAACTTGACCGGCTTTTCCGGCGAATAGCCGGAAGCGGCGAGCAATTCCTTGGCCTTTTCCGGATTGTGCTCGACCTTGATCGACGCGTCGTAGGATGCGTATTCCGGCGTTTCCAGCGTATCGATCGGCTGGCCGTAGCCGCGTAGCAGGCGATCGACCAGCAGCTTCTTGTCGACGGCCATCACGGCGGCCTGGCGGACGTTCTTGTCCAGCATCGCCTCGATGTCGTTGAAGAAGATCATGCCGATGTCGGAAACGTTCTTGCACGAGCCGGCAAGCCCGTCCTTGACGATCAGCCGGTCATACTCCTCATAGGGAATTTCGAGCGTCACCTGCGAGGAGCCGGATTCGATCTCGGCGACGCGGCTTGCCGCGTCGGCGACGAACTTGATCGTCACATTCTCGAAGGCCGGCTTGCCGCCCCAGTAGTTCGGGTTTGCCTTGAGCCGCAGGAAGGCGTTGCGCTCGAATTTTTCGACCATGTAGGGGCCGGTGCCGATCGGCGCCTTCTCGAAACCTTCGGTGCCGACCTTCTCGTAATAGGCCTTCGGCATGATGTAGCCGGTCAGGAACGACATCCATTTGAAATAGACAGGGTCGAACTGCACGACGTCGCCCGTGATTTTGTTGCCGTCGATCTTGAAGTTGTTGACGTTCTTCCAGACGAACTGGATCGGATTGCCGGTCTTTTCGTCGCCTGCCCGCTGCAGCGACCAGACGACGTCCTCGGCAGTGAACGGCGAGCCGTCATGCCAGGTCACGCCCTCGCGCACCGTCATCATTATCTTGGTGCGGTCGTCGTTCCAGCCCCATTCGGTGAGCAGGCCCGGCGCGAAGGAAAGGTCGGGCTTCTGTGGGATGAACTGGTCGAACACCGACTGGTACAGCCCCTGGATGGTCGGGTTGACGGCCGAGGGGCCGGTGGTTGGATCCCAGGATGGCAAGTTGACGTTGTAGGCGATGGTCAGTTCGCCGGCAGCCGCCCTAGCGATCGACGGCAGGCCGACGGCGGCCACCCCGAGTGCCGCGGCGCTGTATCCCAGCAATTCACGTCTGTTGATTGTCATGGTCGTTCCCCTTGTTGGTTTTGTTTCTGCGCGCGGCGTCTTAGTTCATTGGTTCAGGCTTCTTGGGCAGCAGCGCCTTGCCCCTTGTAGCCTCAAGGAAATCCTCGGCTCCTACCTCCCGCCAAGCTGTTGTGCGAGCATGAAGCCCGACGCCGCACCGGTGCCGGCGCCCGGCCATGTCGCGGCTCCAGTGAGGTGCAGATGCGCCACCGGCGTGTTCCAGCCGGCATAGCCGCGGGCCGGGCGGAACAGGAAGTTCTGCGCCAGATGATGGCTGCCGCAGACCTGGTCTCCGCCGACGAGGTTGGGGTTCTCGCGCTCCAGATCGATGGGCGAGAAGACGGCACGGCCGAGGATCTTGTTGCGCAGGCCGGGAGCATAGGTCTCGATGATGTCGAGGACACGCTCGGCGTAGGCTTCCTTCACCTTGTCCCAATGGTCCGGCGCGATCTTGCCGGCGGCATCGCCCAGGATTTCGGCGGGCAGCATGCGCACCTGCACCCACAGCACATGCTTTCCCTCAGGCGCCCGCGATGGGTCGATCGCCGTCGGCTGGCCGACCACCAGCACCGGCCCGTCCGGCAGCATGCCCGCCATCGCCTGCTGATAGGTACGCGACATGGCGTCGAGCGAGGGCGACAGATGCACATAGGCGAACTGCCGAAGCTCCGTTCCGGCGCGCCAGTCGGGCAGATCGTCGAGTGCCAGATGGATCATCATCGTGCCCGGCGCATGGCGGAACTTTTGCATCGCCGTGTCGAAGCCGGCGTCGCCCGAACCATTGGGCAGCAGCTTGCCAGTCAGCGCCTTGGGCGCAACGCCGGCAATGACTGCCCTTGTGGCGGTATGGGTCTCACCGGAAGCAAGCCGCACGCCGGTCGCCCTGCCGGCGGAAACCGTGATCTCGGCCACTTCGGCGCCGGTGACGATCTTGCCTCCAGCAGATGTGACCATGCCCGACAGCGCCTTAATGATGGTGTCGGCGCCGCCTTTGCCCAGCACCATGCCGAAACTCTGGTTGGCCATCGATTCCAGATAGGGGAAGACGGCACCGCCGGCGATGTCGGGCGCGAAGTCGAGATGCATGCCCCAGGTGGCGAGCGTTGCCCTGATATGCGGCGACTCGAAATTCTCCTCCAGCCAGGCGCGGGGCGAGGACAGCAGCAGCCGGCCCGTATCGAGCGCGCCGGCAATGCCCTTCTTGCGCCACAGGTTCCACGCCGTGCCGGCAAGCGCGCGGGCACTCATCGGCGAACCCAGCAGCCGGAACAGATGCTCGGCTTCCGCCGGGAAGGCGGCGACCAGCCTGCGCCATGTCTGGGCATCAGCAGCGGAGAAGGCGGCGATGCGCGCGGCGGTCTTTTCCAGATCGTTGCTGACGCCGAACCAGCGTCCGTCGGGGAATGCGCTGGCGAAACAGTCGGCGACCGGGGCGAACTCCAGCCCCCGCGCTTTCAATTCATTTGCATATTTCCGGTGGAAGGCCGAGCCGGCGAAGAGGCTCAGATTCATCGCACCGAAATCGTGGCGAAAGCCAGGGAGGGTGAATTCGCGCGTCTGGACGGCGCCGCCGATTGTTGCACTGCCCTCGAAAATCCCGGTTTTCCAGCCTTTGAGCGCCAAATGCGCGGCGCATGCCAGACTGTTGTGGCCGGCCCCGACAAAGATGGCGTCGAACTCGCTCACGCCCCGTCCCCATTTCCTTTATGCTTAAAGATAATTGCAGATGCATATGTTTTCGTCTAGTAGGATATTAAGGGCCGAGACGAGCCTTGATCATCACACGAAAGAGGGAACTTCAGACCATGGACACCCAAAAACTCCTCGGCGAAGTCGCCAGCCAGCTTCTTTCAGGCGCCATCAAGGTGGTCGACCTGTCGGCGCCGCTCGGGCCGGATACGCCGTTGATCAAGCTGCCGCCGGAACTCGCCGTCGACACGCCGAAGGTCGAGATCCACAATATCTCCCGTTACGACAAGAACGGTCCGTGGTGGGCCTGGAACTGGCTGAAGCTCGGCGAGCATTCCGGCACGCATTTCGACGCGCCGCAGCACTGGATCTCCGGCAAGGATTATCCGGACGGCGCTACCGACACCATTCCGGCGCAGAATTTCGTCGGCCCGGTCAATGTCATCGACTGTTCGAAGGAAGCCGCCGCCGACCCCGATTTCCTGCTCACCGTCGACCACATCAAGGCCTGGGAAGCCGAGCATGGCGCGATCAATGCCGGCGAATGGGTGGTGATGCGCACCGACTGGTACAAGCGCAACGGTTCGGAAGCCGAGTTCCTCAACGCCAACGAGACCGGCCCGCACACGCCGGGGCCGACGGCCGAAGCCATCCAGTTCCTGATCAGCAAGGACATCAAGGGCTGGGGCTCGGAGACGATCGGCACGGACGCCGGCAAAGCCGGCGGCATGGAGCCGCCATTCCCGGCGCACACGCTGATGCACAAGGCCAACCGCTACGGTCTCGCCAGCCTCTGCAACCTCGACCAGCTGCCGCCGAAGGGCGCCATCCTGATCGCGGCGCCGCTCAAGATCGAGCACGGCACCGGCAGCCCGATCCGCGCGCTGGCACTGGTGTCGAAGCAATAGGGTGAGGTGGGTCTTCGGGAGAAGATCATGCGCGAAGGTGAAGTTCTGGTGAC
>NZ_RZTF01000186.1:0-12021 GCF_004023175.1 Mesorhizobium sp. M7A.F.Ca.MR.362.00.0.0 | reverse complement strand
GTGCCACCGCCGCCGAACAGGCCGAAGGCGTCGCCGCCGCCACCACCGCCGCCGCCGACCGACTGTACGGCCATGCCGCTGGCGAAATCACCATGCGTTATGATGCCGCCCGAATTGCTGCCCGTGGCATTTCCGCCCAAAGTGGCGCCGCCGCCATTGCCGCCGCCGCTGACGACCCCGACGCCATCGGCGCCATTGCCACCCACACCACCTGCCGACCGCACCAGCATGCCATAAGAGGCCAATCCCGATGTTTCCACCTTGCCGGCGTTGCTTGCCGATGCGGTGCCGCCGGAAGCACCATCACCGCCGTCACCAGCATCGACGCCGAGACTGACGATGTTGTCACCGCCCTGGCCGCCATTGCCGCCGCTGGCGTTGGAAAAGATGCCGTAGGAAAAGTCGCCCGTCGTCGTGATGTCGCTGGTGCCAGACGCAACCGCGTTGGCGCTGCCGCCGGTGTTGCCGCTTCCGGCGTCGCCGCCAAGGTTCACGATCGCCGGAAGGGCGCCACCGCCACTGCCGCCATCGCCGCCGACCGCGGAAGCTATGAGTCCATGATGGCCCGAGCCGATGGTCGAAATCGTGGCGTTGTTGAGAACATCGACGGATCCGCCAACGCCGCCATTGCCGCCCTCACCGCCATTGGTTTCAAAGGGCGTTCCAGCCAGGCCTTCGCCGCCGTCGCCGCCATCGCCGCCATTCGCCGTGCCGCCAAATCCAGATGCGTTGACGTTTATCTGCGGGGTGTTGTTTACGGCTCCAGGAGTCGCATTTGTAATCGATCCGCCGGGATCGCCATTATCGCCATCTGCGTCAAGGTCCCCTGTCCGGAGCATCCGGGCCGTTCTCGTCTATGACGAACTGAGCATGCGCCGCCGGTATCGGCGGAAAACCCACCAGCGCGGTGGCGCCGAGGAGGACCATCAACCGTCCGGCAATCACACCTGGCCGGCGACGGCGACCCGAGCCAGACGCTTCTTGCGCACGTGCCACCGGTCCAAGTTTGAACAAAGTCCACGCTTGCGCCGCACGAAGCGAACAAGGCGAACTGCCGGGCAGCGCTTGGCGGGCAAGCCCTGCTTGCTGGGATACCTCTGCCACATGGGCATTGGCAGCGTCGATACCGGAACCCGGAACCGCGAATGCGCGTTTGATGGCAAAGCCACCACGCTTTGAAAACAAAGCCATGCACTTACCCCCCGTTTTACGGGGGCGCGCCTCAATGCCTGCTTAAGGCGACGCCACCGCTATGCTCATGCAATTGCAATAAGGATGCCGGCACTGCGCAATAAGGTTCAATGCATTAAAACAGAGCATCCGCATTCCCACTTGCGGAGCTCTGACTCAATTAGAATACATTAACTTATGCCGGATGAAACCGAAAATTTACGTGCGGACACTGACTAAAGCCGCTGACGTTTCATAGTCGTCATATGACGACTATCTGCGGTTCACTGCTGGAATCGCAGAACAAAGCGATCGGACTGCCCGATTTCGTGATGCTCGACCCGCTGGCCATGGCATCGCCGCGCAAACGTCCTATATCAGTGGGCAGAGTTTTTTGCGCGGGAATGAGCGAATGTCGGCACTTCGGCCATCAACGATCTTCACAGTGGCAATGCTGGCCACGGCAGTGCTGGCGGGCGTTTGCCTGCCGGCTTCCGCGCAAGCGCTCAATTCCGCTACCGGCAACAATGCGCTGATCCGGCAGAACGACCTGCAAATCCTGCAAAACAGGATACAACGGCAGCAATATCAGCAGCAACAGCAGCAGTACCGCGCCCAGGACCGCCAGATCGTTCAGCAGCCGCCCCCAGTCGTGCAGCAGCTCAAGCCAAGCTGCCAGACCCAGATAATCGGCACCACCGCCGTGAGCAATTGCCGCTGACATCAAGGCCTTTTTCATTTATTTAGCCGACTTATGTATTTAGGGTGTCTTTCGGCACACGCGAAAGTTTTGGTTTTGCAACGATGCCTTGTCGCGCTATGCGGCATTGCATCGACTGGATTGACGAATGGCAGCCACCAAGAAAAAGGCCGTACGCAAGGCAAAAAAGGGCGAGAGGATCCGCCAGGTGGCGGCTATTCCCTTTCGGCTGACCGCGCGCGGCGACATCGAGGTCATGCTGGTCACGTCGCGTACCACCAGGCGCTTCATCGTCCCCAAGGGCTGGCCGATGAAGGGCAAGAGCGGACGCAAGGCGGCCACCATCGAGGCACGGGAGGAAGCCGGCGTGCTCGGCAAGACGCTGAAGCAGCCGGCGGGCACCTATTCCTACTGGAAGCGGCTGGCCAATCGCTTTGTCCGCGTCGACGTCATCGTCTATCTGCTCGAGGTGAGCGAGGAACTGGCCGACTGGCAGGAAGCCAAACGACGCCAGCGGGCCTGGCTGGCGCCAGCCGACGCAGCCATGCTCATCGACGAGCCTGATCTTTCAACGTTGGTGAAGACGCTGAAGCTTCCTCAGCCTTTGCAGGTGGACCAGGCGTAAAGCCTCACTCGCCGGGCTCATCGCTTTCGGGAAACGGCCGCACCGGCGTGCCGGTATAGGTCCACAGCCATTCGCGCGGCAGCGGCCCTTTGTTTCGCTCGGCCTGCTGCGACTGCTCCCAGGCATGCGCAAGGATGCCGACCGAGCGCGACAGCACGAAAAGCCCTCGCGTCAGCGCTGGCGGAAAACCGAGTTCGCCATAGATGACGGCGGTAGCGCCATCGATGTTGAGCGGTATTTTTTTCCTCTTGCGTCGCGCGACGTCCGCCTCGATCGCTTCTGCAATATCGACGAAACGTCCGTTGACGGCACCGCGTGCGGCAAATTCGCGGGTCAGTTCCAGCAAGCGCGGCGCGCGCGGGTCGACGGGATGGAAGCGATGTCCGAGCCCCGGCACATAGCCCTTCTCCTCGGCGAAGAACCGGTCGAGCCGTGTCGAGACCGCTTCATTCAGCGTCATCCCGGCATCGATTGCCACGGCAATGTCACCATAGAAGGAAAGCGCCTGCTCGCCGGCGCCACCGTGCACGTCGCCGAGAACGTTGATGGCCGAGGCCATGGCGCTGTTGATACCGACGCCGCAGGTTGCGGCCATGCGCGCGATGGCGATCGATGGCGCCTGCGGTCCGTGGTCGACGGCGGCTCCCAAGGCAATGCCGAGCAACTCTGCCTGGTCCTCGCCGGGCAGTTCGCCGCGCAGCATCAGCCAGATGACAGCCGGGAAGCTGACGCGGCCGATCAGATCCTGGATCTCGTAGCCGCGCAGCCGGATGACACCAGGCCGCATCTCGATGATGTCGGTCTGCCACCATTCCTCGCCGCGCTCACGGCCCGTCTTCTCCGTGTCGCTCATGCGCCTACCTTTGTCTTGGCGCGGGGTGGCAGGTCGGCGAACACCTCGCCCATATGTTCGCCGAGCGCCGGCGGCGGCTTTGTCGGCAACGGCGCCTCGCCATCTACCATGAAGCCGCCGCGCAGAACGGTCAGCGGCTTGTCCATGCCGGCCACATCGTCGAAATTCGCGGTCACCCGGCGTTCGAGCACTTGCGGCTCGCCCAGCACTTGCGGGATCGTCAGCACCCTGCCGGCGGGCACCCCGGCGCGATTGAGCATCTCTTCCCAGGCAGCCGCCGAGGCGTCCGCCAGGGCGTCCTCGATTTCGACTTTAAGCGCCGCACGGTTGCGCTTGCGCGTCTCGCGCTCGGCAAAGCGGACATCGGAGGCCAGTTCCGGCCGGCCAATCAGCCGGCACAGCGCCACGAACTGCTCCTGCTTGTTGGCGGCGATGTTGACGAGCCCGTCGCCGGTGCGAAACGTACCGGAGGGTGCCGCCGTCATGTTCTCATTGCCCATCGGCTTGGGGTCGATGCCTGCGGTCAGATAGTTGGAAACCGGCCAGCCAAGCGCGGAAAGTGTGCATTCGAGCATCGAGACGTCGAGAAAGGCACCCTCGCCGCTCGTCTTCTGCCGCACCAGCGCCGAGGTAATTGCGAACGCGCCGACCAGTCCGCCAAGCGTGTCGGCCACGGGATAGCCGACCCGCAGCGGCGCCGTTTCCGGTGTTCCGGTGATGCTCATGATCCCCGACAGGCCCTGGATGATCTGGTCATAGGCGGGATTGTCGCGCATCGGCCCGGTCTGGCCGAAACCCGATATCGCGCAATAGACGAGGCCTGGACGGACCGTCTTCAGCGCCTCGTAACCAAGCCCCAGCCGATCCATCACGCCCGGGCGGAAATTCTCCACCAGGGCGTCGGCGCTGGCCACCAGATCGAAAAAGCGCTCGCGATCGGCTTGCTGCTTGAGGTCGAGCACCACCGACCGTTTGCCGGCGTTCTGCGCCAGGAACGATGCGCCCATGCCGGCGCTGTTCAGCTTTGGCGAGCCGCCGAGCTGGCGGGCCAGGTCGCCGCCTTGCGGCGCCTCGACCTTGATCACATCGGCGCCGAGCAGCGCCAGCTGATAGGCGCAGTAGGGACCAGCCAGGACGTTGGTCAGGTCGAGGACGCGGATACCGGAAAGCAATTCTGTCATGGCATCATGGATCGATCAGGCATCGCCGGGCACATGCTCCGGTCCGCGCCGACGCCGATGCTCGATGAAGGCCCAGATATGCGGGCCGGCGAGGCCGATGAAGGCGAGCGTCAGCAGCGTCAGCGACAGCTTGTGGGTGTAAAACACCGACCAGTCGCCATTCGAGATGGTCATCGCCCGGCGGAACTGGGTTTCGGCGAGCGGTCCAAGGATCATGCCGATAATGACGGGCGCGGTCGGGAAATCGAAGCGCCGCATCAGGAAGCCGGCGGCCCCCAGGAGATAGAGGATGACGAGGTCGATGGGCGATTGCGAAATACCATAGGTGCCGACCGTCGCGAACACCAGGATGCCGGCATAGAGCTGCGGCGCCGGGATTTTCAAAAGCCGCACCCACAGGCCGATCAGCGGCAGGTTGAGGATGACCAGGATGACGTTGGCGATGAACAGGCTGGCGATCAGCCCCCAGACGAGATCGCCCTGGGTCGTGAGAAGCAGCGGTCCGGGGTTGATGCCGTAGCTCTGGAAGGCCGACAGCATGATCGCCGCAGTCGCCGAGGTCGGCAGGCCAAGCGTCAGCATAGGCACCAGCACGCCGGCTGCGGAGGCATTGTTGGCGGCCTCGGGGCCGGCAACGCCCTCGATGGCGCCGACCGTGCCGAACTCCTCCTTGTGCTTCGACAGCTTCTTTTCGATGGCATAGGACAGGAAGGTCGGGATTTCGGCGCCGCCGGCCGGCATGGCGCCGATCGGGAAGCCGATCGCAGCGCCGCGCAGCCAGGGTTTCCACGAACGCCCCCACTCGGCCGCCGTCATGTAGAGCGAGCCCTTCAGCGGCACGATCTCGTCCTTGCCGGCATAGCGGCGCGAGGCCATGTAGAGCGTCTCGCCGACGGCAAACAGGCCGACCGCGGCAATGATGACATCGACGCCATCAAGCAGTTCGTTCGTGCCGAAGGTGAAGCGCGGCTGGCCGGTCTGCAGGTCGACGCCGATCATGCCGATGACGAAGCCGGCGAACAGGCTGGTCAGGCCGCGTACGGAAGACGAGCCGAGCACCGCCGAAACGGTGATGAAGGCCAGCACCATCAAAGAGAAATATTCGGCCGGACCAAAGGCCAATGCGAATTTGACCACCACCGGCGCCAGGAAAGCGACGCCCATCGTGCCGATCGTGCCGGCGACGAACGAACCGATCGCCGAGGTGGCGAGTGCCGCGCCGCCGCGCCCGGAGCGCGCCATCCTGTTGCCTTCCAACGCAGTGACGATGGTGGCACTTTCGCCGGGCGTGTTGAGCAGGATCGACGTCGTCGAACCACCATACATGGCGCCGTAGTAGATGCCGGCGAACAGGATGAAGGATGCCTCCGGCGCCACCTGATAGGTGATCGGCAAAAGCAGCGCGATGGTCAGCGCCGGCCCAAGACCGGGCAGCACGCCGATGGCGGTACCGAGTGTGGTGCCAAGCAGGCACCACAGAAGGTTGACCGGGGTGAAGGCAACCGAGAAGCCATGTGCGAGATGTCCGAGCGTTTCCATGACGTCAGCCCCTCAACATGGTGATGAACGCATCGATGACCGTGTTCAGCTGGTTCTCGATGAAACCGGCACCGATGTTGACGCCAAGCGCCCTGGCGAAGCCGAAATAGGCGGCCAGCGCCAGGATCAGGCCGAGCACTGCGTCACGCAGCGTGCGCTTGCTGCCGAAGCCGTAGCAGACCAGAACGAACATGATGACGGATGCCGCCGTGAAGCCGAGCGGCCGGATGAGCAGCAGATTGGCGATCAGGCCGATGACGACGAAGCCCATCGCCTTCCAGTCGGTCGGCGTCTCCTTTTCCTCCTCCGGCTGCCAGCCGCCGCGAAGCGCGGCAAGGATGAGCAACAGCGAAAGAACCACCAGGCCGAACATGGTGAGGTAGGGAAAGACGGTCGGGCCGACCTTGGAGTAGAGCGGCGACACCGGGATTGCCAGCGTCTGCCAGGCGACGGCGCCGGCGCAGGCCAGGAGCCCGATGCCTATCAACAATTCCGGCACGGCAAGGCGCCACGGCGCCGACTGCTGGTCGCTGGTGCTCATCGGTATCCTCCCAAGATGGCCGGCATCCTCCAGCCCGCCGCATCCGCAGTTTCGCCGCATCATATGTCCATGCGGCAGGCGAGATGGGAAGGGGGCGGCACTCTAACCGCCCCCTGAAGACATCAGGCGAGGCCGAGATCCTTGAGGATCGCGGTGATGCGGGCCGTGTCCTCGGTGAGGAATTTTGCGTAGTCGTCGCCAGTCAAAAGGATGGGCGTCCAGTTGCGGTTTTTGCATTCGGTTGCCCATGCATCGCTCTTGGCCATGGTCTCGATCATTGTGACCATCGCCGCCTTGTCGGCGTCGGAAACGCCGGGCGGTGCGAAGACGCCGCGCCAGTTGAACAGTTCGACATCGATGCCGGCTTCCTTCATCGTCGGTGCGTCGATGCCGTCCTGACGCTTGTCAGCCGAGATGGCGAGCAGCCTGAGCGCACCTGCCTTGACCTGCTCCGAGAACTCGCCGAAGCCGGAAATGCCGGCCGCGACCTGGTTGCCGAGCAGCGCCGACAGCGCCTCGCCGCCGCCGGCGAACGGCACATAGGAGAGGTTGGTTGCCGGAACGCCGACCGTCTTGGCGATCAGGCCGAACAGGATGTGATCGGAACCGCCTGCCGAGCCGCCGGCGACAGGAACCTTTGTCGGATCGGCCTTGAGCGCGGCGACGAAATCAGCGGCCGTCTTGAACGGTGACTCCGCCGGCACGACCAGGGCCTCGAACTCGCCGGTGAGGCGGGCGATCGGGGTGACTTGCGTCAGATTGTTCGCGGCCTTGTTGGCAATGATGGCGCCAACCATGACCATGCCGGCAACCATCAGGGAATTGCCTTTGCCGTTCCACTGGCTGATGAATTGCGGCAGCCCGACAGTGCCGCCGGCGCCGCCGACATTGGTGATCTGCGAACCCGAGATCAGCTTTTCACTGCGCAGCACCTGGTCGATCGTGCGCGCCGTCTGGTCCCAGCCGCCACCCGGTGCGGCAGGCACGAAGAGCTGTATCTGGGGCGCGCCTTCGGCGTAAGCGGGAGAAAGATGCGACGTCATCAGCCCGGCACCCACGGCTGCGGTGCTCATCAAAAATCTGCGTCTGTTCAGCATGGGGATTCCTCCAAATCACGACACCTCCTCCGGTGCCCGCCAAAACGCGCCTGCATCCAGACCCGTCATCGATTTCAAGCAGATGTTACGGAGTTCTGTCAACGGAAACGATATTCTACTGGACAGAACGATTTGGCGGCGCGACAGAGTCGCGTCGCTCGGCTTTCTTCAAACTGGAACCACCATGGACTCGCCAAGCAAATCGGCAGATGGGGAAATAGATCGCACCTCGGCGGACGGTGTTGCCGCGCTTGATCGGGCCATTGCCATCCTCGATGCTTTCACCACGGATGACCGGTCGCTCAGCCTGGCCGAAATCGCGGCGCGCACCGGCCTCTACAAGAGCACCATCCTGCGGCTTGCGAATTCCCTCATGCGCGGACGATTGCTCGAGCGCCTCGACAATGGACGCTACCGCGTCGGACCCGCGACCTTTCGGCTCGGTGCGCTCTACCAGCGTTCGGTCGTGGCGGTCGATATCCTGCTGCCGATCATGCGCGATCTTTCCGAGCGAAGCTGGGAGAGCGTTGCCTTCTATGTTCGCTCGGGCGACGTCCGCACCTGTCTCTACCGCGTCGAATCCAAGCACCCGATCCGCTACACGATACGCGAAGGCGACGTATTGCCTTTGCTGCTCGGCTCGGGAGGCCGCGTGCTCGCAGCGTTTTCGGGCCAGCAGGGCGAACCTTACGAGACCATCCGCAAGACCTGCAACTGCCTCGCCGTGGGCGACCGCGACCCCGAGACGGGGGGCGTGTCGGCGCCGGTGTTCGGCCCGGGAGGCGTCCTGCTCGGCGCCTTGACCCTGGCTGGACCCAGCACGCGCGTCGACGCGGCATTTCTGCAGCGCATGAAGCGTCCGCTGCTCGAGGCGGCGGCCCGCGCCACCCGCGCCTTCGGCGAGGACGCCTCCATGCTCGAGCGGGCAAGCCTGGCAGCGGACGCCATGCCGTAGAACACGTTCTCGTTGGAAGCCCCGCTCAAGTCAGTTTGACCAGGCCACAGCGGTTCTTGGCGCGGCCCGCCTCGTCATCATTGCTGGCGACAGGCGCCATCATGCCGGCGCCGGCAGCTGTCAGCCCGCCGCTCAGGTCACCGCGCCAGCAGGATGGTCGGAGTGTCGTGATAGGTGGTCTTCACCACTTCCCGGTAACCGCACTTCGCAGCCACCCTCAGCGACGCGCCGTTTTCCGGATCGATGATGCAGACGGTCTTCTCGCGCCCGAAAATCTCTTCGCTCCACGACAGGATGCGGCCAACCACCTCGGTGGCGAAGCCCGCCCCGTGCACGGCCGGAACCAGCGCCCACCCGGCCTCGGGAATGCCTTCGATTGATGGTTCCATATCGCGCTTCAGGTCGTGAAACCCGGCCTCGCCGATGAAGCGTCCGGTCGCCTTCTCCTCAATCGCCCAGAAGCCATAGCCGAGCAGCGACCACAGGCCGGCGTGACGCAGGAAGCGCATCCAGCTTTCTTCGCGCGTGCGCGGCTTGCCGCCGATGAAGCGGGTGACGACGGGATCGGTCCACATCGCGGCATAGGTGTCGAAATCATCCAGCCGGTGTGCCCGCAGGATGGTGCGCTTCGTTTCGATGACAGGGGCGCTGGTCGCTTGTGGATTGTTCATGGGATCTGCCTTGTACGGATCGCCAGCGCTTAGCAAATCGCCGGTGCGGCGCAAGGGGCCAGCGCAACACGGCCCATCATCCAGGCGCCGCTATGGGAATTTTGCGAGACGGTGTTATTTTTTCACGGCAGGCCGATTCAACGCCTGCCAGCGCGACCTTTCAGGCGCGCATTGCTGCCGTCAAACCCAGGGAAAGAGCATGGACACCACCGATCTTGTGCTTGCGATCTTCCATCATCTGCTGGTGTTTTCGTTGGCGGGAATCATCGGCGCCGAATTCGTCCTGATCCGCGGCGATCTGGGCACTGCGACGCTCAAGAGGCTCGCCGGCATCGACCGCCATTACGGCATCATTGCCACGCTGATCATCGTCGTCGGCATCGGCCGCGTCTTCTATGGCCTCAAGGGCTGGGAATTCTACGTCCACAATTGGGTGTTCTGGGCCAAGATAGCGGCGTTCGTCGTGGTCGGCCTGCTGTCGATCATCCCGACCGTCCGCTTCATATCCTGGAGCAGGCAGGCGAGCGGCAATGCCTCGTTCCAGGTGCCGGCGGCCGAGCTTGCGTCCGTGAAGACTTACATCCGCGCCGAAGCTTTCATCTTCCTGCTCATCCCGGTCTTCGCCGCCGCGATGGCGCGTGGCTACGGCTATTAGGATGGCGCCCATCAGCAGTTTGCCGTTTGAGTCCGGTTGCAATCTGTTAATTTGCGCTAGTTGTTGCTCCATCTGCAGGGTGTTGAGAGGACCCCGCGCAGCGGTTGGAGATTTACGCATTGGGAGGAGATCACGATGAGAAGATTTGTCGCCACTCTGGCTGCTGCTGCGGCCGTCGCGCTTTATGGGTTCACTGCCGGCGCGCAGACCTATCCTGAACGCACCATCACCGTTGTGGTGCCGTTTGCAGCCGGCGGCCCGACCGACACGGTCACGCGCCTCGTCGCCGAAGCGATGTCGAAGGATCTCGGCCAGCAGGTCATCGTCGAAAATGTCGGCGGCGCCGGCGGCACTCTGGGTGCCGGTCGCGTCGCCAACGCCGAGCCGGACGGTTATACGCTGCTGCTCCATCATATAGGCATGGCGACAAGTGCGACGCTGTACAGAAAGCTCGCCTACGACACGCTGAACGCCTTCGAATATGTCGGCCTCGTCACCGAGGTGCCGATGACCATCGTCGGCCGCAAGGACCTGGGGCCCACCGACCTCAAGGGGTTGGTGGAGTACGCCAAGGCCAACAAGGATTCCATAACCGTCGCCAATGCCGGCATCGGTGCGGCCTCGCATCTATGCGGCATGCTGTTCATGAGCGCCATCAAGACGCCGCTGGTCACCGTGCCCTACAAGGGCACCGGCCCGGCCATGACCGATCTTCTCGGCGGCCAGGTCGACATCATGTGCGACCAGACGACCAACACCACCAAGCAGATCCAGGGCGGCACCATCAAGGCCTATGCCGTCACCTCGCCGGAACGCCTCGATGTGCTGAAGGACGTGCCGACGACGGTGGAAGGCGGCCTTCCCGATGTGCAGGTCGGCATCTGGCATGGTCTCTATGCACCCAAGGGCACGCCGGCCGAGATCACCGAACGCCTGTCGAAATCGCTGCAGGTCGCGCTGAAGGACCAGAACGTCGCCGCCCGCTTCGCCGAACTCGGCACCAAGCCGTCGCTCGAGGCCGATGCCACGCCCGCCGCACTGAAGGCCAAGCTGGAAAGCGAGATCGCGCGCTGGAAGCCGATCATCGAAGCCGCCGGCCAGTACGCCGACTGAGATTTGAATAGGGGCGCCACCAGCGCCCCTATTTCGCTCGGCATCGCTACCCCAGTGCGGGCTTGGAGAACCATCATGAAACCTTTCGCGATCGACAGGGCCAACGGCCTGTGCGCCGCCCTGTTCATCGGTTTTGGCGCATCGTTCGCGCTGCAATCGCTCGGTCTCGAAATCGGCACCGCCTTGCGCATGGGGCCAGGCTATTTTCCGCTGGTCCTGGCGATCGTGCTGATCCTGCTTGGCGCGGTCATTCTCGTCCAGGCCGTACGCGTCGAGGGCGAAGCGATCGGGCACGTTGCGTGGCGCGGCATGCTGCTCATCCTGCCTGCTCCGATCTTCTTCGGCCTGACAGTGCGCGGCCTCGGATTCATCCCGTCGATCTTCCTGACGGCGCTGATCGCGTCGTTTGCCAGCCGCCGCATGAAGCCATTGACCGCGCTCGTGCTGTCGGCCGGTCTGACGTTGTTTGCCTTCCTCGTCTTCAGCTACGC
This sequence comes from Mesorhizobium sp. M7A.F.Ca.MR.362.00.0.0, assembly GCF_004023175.1. Lineage (NCBI taxonomy): Bacteria > Pseudomonadati > Pseudomonadota > Alphaproteobacteria > Hyphomicrobiales > Phyllobacteriaceae > Mesorhizobium > Mesorhizobium sp. M7A.F.Ca.MR.362.00.0.0. The sequence goes on along the minus strand of NZ_RZTF01000186.1, from coordinate 430 downwards.
GCTCGGCCTGCCGTTCCGCCGCTTCGGCCCGTGGCTGGCCCCAGGGTCGGCATCGTGAGGCGATGAGCATGAATCTCCTCGACAACCTCGCGCTCGGCTTTTCGACGGCGACGTCGTTGACCAACCTCGGTTTCTGCCTGATCGGCGTCCTTCTCGGCACGCTGATCGGCGTCCTGCCCGGCATCGGCGCCACCGCGACCATCGCCATGCTTCTGCCCATCACCTTCCAGATCGGCGATCCGGTCTCCTCCCTCATCATGCTCGCCGGCATCTATTACGGTGCGCAATATGGCGGCTCGACCACCGCCATTCTCATCAACATGCCGGGCGAATCCTCGTCCGCCGTGACCGCGATCGACGGCTACCAGATGGCCAGGAACGGCCGCGCCGGAGCGGCCCTCGCGATCGCGGCCATCGGCTCGTTCTTTGC
>NZ_RZTF01000185.1:0-12055 GCF_004023175.1 Mesorhizobium sp. M7A.F.Ca.MR.362.00.0.0 | reverse complement strand
ATCTACAACTACTACGAGAACAAGGGCGACATCCTCGGCGCCATCGTCTCGCTGGAGGTCAACGAGGTGCTGAATGCCGGGCAAGGCGTCGTCGCCAAGCCGCCGGCCAATGTCGGCGACGCGCTGGACACGCTGGTCGGCATCTATATCGAGCACTCGCTGCACTATCTCAGCAAGGAGATGTGGCGGCAAGCGATGGCGATCTCGACGCAACTGCCCGACAGCCCGTTCGGCCAGGCCTACACCGCACTCGACCGCGCCCTGACCGAACAGATCCGCGCCCTGATCGCCCGGCTGCAGGAGATTGGCCTGGTGCGCCAGGACATCGACGGTGCAGCGCTCGGCGAACTGATCTTCAACAACATGAACATGATGTTCATCGAATTCGTGAAGCGTGACGCGGCCAAGATACCGGAACTGCGCGCGGCGATACGGAGGCAGAATAGGATATTGGTGGCGGCGATTGTGGTGTGAGACGTCAGGAGCAGGCAGGAGAAAGCGTCGCTTCCGCATAGACCTGGTTTCAGACGCGGGTCGCCTCTTGAGTTGCGTTTGAAATCTGGTACAACCTAGGAGGGCATAAATAGGGGGAGGGGTAAATGGGGACGTTTTCAGTCTGGCATTGGGCGATCTTGCTGCTGTTGATCGGCGTGCCTGTTTTCCTTGCCGTTCGATCAGCCGCGAAGCCGTCACAGAATCCTGAGGCTCTTGTGGGCTTCGGCGGCTGGCTGATGCTGCTGGCTATCGGTCAGGCAGTGTCACCATTGCGGACGCTTGCCGACTTCGCCAATTCGACCGACGGCTACCAGCAACTCATGACCCTCTCAAATGGGCCGCTGGCGGTGTATGGCGAGGTTGCCCTTAATCTGGCGTTTCTGGCGCTTCAGCTGGTTGTGCTCGTTTCGATGCTGCGGCGTAGCCGCCGCTTTCCGCAAGTGTTTCTGCTCCAGTGGCTGGCGATTCCCGTCGTGTTTATCCTGGACACGATCTGGGTTGCCTCAGTTCTGGGCGTTCCGGTGAGCCTGGTGCTCGCAGGCGATGCGCTGGTGGCCCCCATAGTCTCGTTTGTGGTGACAGGGCTCTGGGTCGCCTACGTCTACAAGTCTGTCAGGGTGCGGAACACGTTCACCAGGATTGGGGCATCCGCCCAGGTTGCGAGCGCGTCATAGAAGGCAGCCCAATTTGGGATATTTTGGAGCATCGGGGCTCGACGAACTGATCTTCAATGACATGATGTTCATCGAGTTCGTGAAGCGCGACGCGGCGAAGATACCCGGAGCTGCGCGCGGCGATCCGCAGGCAGAACTGGATTTTGGCGGCGGCGATCAGGGTGTGACCTCGTGCACCACTATGTCGTCATCGAACCTGGAATGGCCAAATCCCGAGCCGATTGACCGCAACTGTCGTCCGTGACGGCTGCGAGCTTTTGGAAGGTCTTCATTTCGACTTCGTTTATAGGTGCTGCCCGCGCTTTCGCCTGGAGATCAGCCAGGCGCGCCACGAGGGCTTGCGACGTCTCGACTTCAGGGCTCATCATTTTCATTGTCCGATTCACTGGCGATTTGACGAGCACAACCCGCCGCCATCCCTGCCGGCGGGCGTGGCCGGTTTGAAGTTTCAGTCGTAGACTTTCACAATCTTGCGTGTGCTCGGGTCCACCAGAACCGTTCGGTTGTCGACCACAGTATAGCGGTATTTGACGTTGGGGACCTCGTGGAGCTCGACCGTGTCTGGCAGAGCCGTGCCGACGTTCAGCTCCACCCCCGGAAGCTTCACAGAAGCCAAGGGTTGCTTCTTCACGTATTCGCGCACGACGGTGTCCTGTTCCTGTGTGATAACCACATCCTGTGCCGCAACCGCGCCGACGCTGGCCAGCAGCAAGAGCGCCGCAGCGGCGCTGCTTAGGTGCATCCCCATTGTTTTCCTCCTCTTTTAATGTGGCGGCAGCACGATCGGCTGCGCGCGAACTACCCGAACACGTCGCCAGGCCAAACGTTCCTCATACGGGCTTCTGTCGGAATCTCCGTAGGACCAAAGTCTGATTGGGAAACGCAATGGTCTTACCCGCTGGGAGTAGGCGGAACGGCTTAGGCCTGAAGGTTGTTGTCTCTGCAAACGCGGAGAGAAACAGTGGAAAAAAGTGTCGGTCAGGCGCGATGGTTGCTCGCACCGATTTTGGCAACAGCCATCACTTTCCTGGTGATGGGGATGGTCCTTGGCTGACATGACGTGGATCGGCGCGGCTACGTCCCTTCCTGCGCTGATAGGACCCGTGAGCCGCTTTCGGCGGCTGGCGGGTCCTGTATTTCACCGTGCGCTGGGCTGCTCATTCGGCAGCGAGCGCTTTCTAGCTCATGCACCTTGGGAGGTTTATTATGGATCGGCGATCCTTCTTGACCGCAATGTTTGGTGTTGCCGGGGCAGCGGCCCTTGCAAGCGCTGTCCGCCCAATCGAGGCAATGGCGGGTGTTCCAGGAGCCGGACACGGCATCCTCGACGAACTTGAGACGCCACAAACAGAGGCCTTTGACGAAGATTCACAGGCAGAAGTGCAGCAGGTCTACCATCGGGACTGGCACCACCGTCCTCACCGCCGCCGCCGGCGAGGCTGGAGACGGGTTTGCCGCAGTTACTGGCGGCATGGTCGCCGTCGCGTCCGGTGCTACCGCCGGCGTGGTCCTTCGGTCGTCCTTCGATTTTAACTAGTTTTCCGCCTTGGCCCGTTCCGGCTCACGCGCCGAGAACGGGCCGGTTGGGATCTTTTTGGTGAACGGTAACAATGACATTGGTCCAGAGATTGAATGCGAGTGGCAGCGCAAACCAACCGGGAAATGACAACGACCATGCCGCGGGGTTTGCGGACGCCGTCTCGTTGCCGGACGAGGAAAACATTGCCGACCTTGTCAGGCGAACGGAGCGCATGGCCATTTTGGTGGTTCTAGGAATGGGCGGCTGGTTGATGTTAGTGCCCGCTATTTACCTTGTACTGACCCACGGGATATGAACGACTTTCGGTGTCGCGGTAGCTGACTGCAGCATGTCAGCGGAAGCTAACGCAACATCCATGCGCGTCCAAAGTTGGATTGCGGGAGCATCGCATCGCGGCTTCCGCACCCCGTTTCCTGTATCGGCAATATGGGGACGGGCTGTTTTGCTGGCGCGAGGCACAAGTGTCTGGAACCACCTATTATAGTGGTCCACGTCCGGCATGCTGGGAAGGCGCTCTCATCCAACCAGCCGCGCATACTCGGCCTCCGGTTTGCCGTAGGTGCCGTTTGCGCAAGCCGCAAGGCCGCTGCGGTCCCTGATATGCACTTCGCCTCGTCGAGAATAGATGAAACCGCGCCCTTCCAGCACTTGCAGTCCAACGGTAACCCCTGGGCGTCTTGCTCCAAGCATGACGGCGAGAAACTCGTGGGTGATCGCAAGGCGTTCGCCGTGGACCCGATCGTCACACATTAGAAGCCAGCGCGCCAACCGCTCTTCAAGGTTTGATTTTGCGTTGATCAGGGCCGTATAGCTGGTCTGGATGTGGAAGTAGTGGACATAGCGCAACAGGAACAGGCGCAACGTTGGGCTGTTCGCAAGAGCCTCCTTGAAGGGCTCGGCTCCGATCCTTAAAGCGCTGCCGGGCGACTGAATGTAACATTGATGCGCCGCATAGTCAGCGCCCATCACGAGCGCGGCACCGGTCATTCCCTCAAAGCCGACAAGACCTACCTCGGCCTCCTTACCTGAAGCCGCCGCGACCACGGAGGCAATGCCGTCTTCCAGGAAGTAAACCGTCTCGATCTCCGAATCGGCTTTCTCTAACGTCATTCTCAGCTCGAGGTCACACAGTTCAAGGTGTGGCTGCAAAAGCCCCAGGTCACCAGGGTTAAGCCGACGCAACAATTGGTTTTTATAGGAAGCGTTCTTTGGATTGGTCATAGCTCAATCCCGCTTGGGGCAAGAGCTTTCCAATCTCCCTGCCGTCCGCGCCCGTAAACACGTGCAGACGATTTAGAGAAGATACGCCCTCTGGCGCGCGATTGACAGTGAAATGCGACCTGATGCACGGCGTCCCCCAGCCGCCGAATTACAAAACAGGGGTGTGCAAAGTTAAAGGGTTGGAATCGTACAGAACTCTGCTTCGTACGAATCCGACAATTGGTGATCGCTGCCAACGTCGAGGTAGAGCGAGGAGAGGGCGGCCGTAAGCTTGGGCTCCCCTAGGAACAGCGAAGAGTGAATTGGCTGGTTTCCACGACCACTACCAGCAGATGCGCCTCCTGCATGAGGTGCTGTTAAGGCGGTGCGGGAAGTCACCGGGTATGAAGTCGCGTTCATCCGGTGGAACACATTACTGGGCCGGTGCCTCCTACGGCGGGGTAGACCGACTGCAAGGCGACGGCTGTGCCCCATAACGGGTCAAAAAGTTTGGCATCTAAATTGCTCTGACAGGCATGGGGTGGGCGAGAGCCCGTCGCTTCGCAAATGGAGCGGCGGGTCTACTCTACCTGCGGCTGTCGAATGGCACAGCAGCAGGATGTACCCGCTTTTCAGCAGAGGCTAACGGAACATCCGTGCGCGTCCAAAGTTGGATTGCAGGAAGCGCCGCATGCCGGCTTCCGCAGCCCGTTTCGTGTCACCGGCAATGTGGGCGGGACGGGCTGTTTTGCGTCGGTACGCGATTTATCCAAGCGGTGACTACTTATGGGTAATCCAGTCCAACAAGCCTGCGTCAACCTGCTTGCACCCGACATATTCGCGGACCAAGCTTTCAGCCAGGTGGCACCATTCACACTCAGGAACGCCTGTTTCCCGGACCAGGTTTCGAAATGCAGAGCGGAGAATGTCGGCATCGAAGGCCGAGACGGCAACAGGACCTGGGTCCGGATCTTCCCAACCTCGGGCCAGGTCATCGCGGTGACGTTGGCGAAGGCGCTTGAGCAGTTCGCGCGAGGCCTCGATTGCGCGTCGGGAGTGGTCCATGCCGTGGCGGAATGAGGCAGTTCCGGCCAGGGAATGGTGCCGCAACCGAAAGCTGGTTTCTATAGCCGCGCGTGCGACTTCTATATGCGTTTCAACCATCGCGGCCTCCCTTCCTGCGAAAGGATCTATTTACTCTCTTCTCACGCGTGACCCAAGAAGGATTCAACGTACGGTTTGGTACGCAAGGGCGCGCACGTGGGATCGAATCGCGGCGGCGCGTTGGGGCGTGGACCGTGCTTTACATGCCGTGGGGAATATAGGAATATTATCCTCTGGTGGGGCGACTCTTAAAAGGTGTCGCAATGGCTCGGTCAAAACCTTCAAAGCGATTATCGCAGGCTGAAATCGAGCGCTTTCTCGTGGCGGCGGAAGCGCTGCACCTGAGCATCATCAAGCCGTTCATATCGCCGCATTGCGACCACTACAGACAGACGCGCGTCTTGCATGAGGTGCTGTTAAGGGCGGTGCGGGAAGTCACCGGGAAGGATGCTACGTTCATCCGGTGGAATTTGACCGGGCCGGCACAACAAGGGCCGGAGCCCCCGGCAGAAGAGCCCATAGCATGGTCCGGAACGGACGAAGGGCCTGAGCCGCGAACTATTTGCGATCCAGGCCCCTAGCCGTCGGGTTCGTGGCGACATTGCGCCCGCGCAAGACCGTTCGCAAGCTGGACCTTGGTCTTGCCATTCCTGCGGAGGGCGTCAACCATCAGCGATGGGCTGAACAGTTGGAACTTCATCGCGATGCCGACGCGGAAATCGTGCGTCTGAAGCGGGTGTTCGAGCGTGCATCCGCCGCCGCAATATTCAAGCGACTTCTGCCCGCCACTGCCGTGAATGGAGCGGCGGGCTTTATTTGGATTTGTGGTATCGTTCAAAATTGCGTCGCTACGCGCCTTGGAGCCGCAGTTTCCGTCCCGGTTACTGTCGCACGGCAAGGTAGCTGTGTGGTATTTTTACACTAGCCGGATGTCGGTGCGGTAACTACCCAAGAGTCTGCTCAAGCACTGGGGGTGCGCTTTGAAATTTTATCTCGCGACGTTGGTTTCTATCCTTGCACTGACCGCAGGCGCTAATGCTGCCGATGCGGTTGTGGAAGAAGTCCCTGCAGCTGTCGAGGTGAATGCATTCACCTGGAGCGGATTCTACGCCGGTGTCCACGGTGGTTACGGTTGGGCAGACAGCGACATTAACGTTCTTTCCGGCGGATTGAACCATACCTCGGAGGCTGATCTTGACGGGTTTCTGGTCGGCGTGCACGCCGGCGCCCAGCATCAGTTCGGCAACAATATTGTTCTGGGTGTTGAGTTTGACGTCGACTACCGAGATGGCGATGGCACCGGAGAGACATTTGCCGGCGCATTCGCCTTTCCTGGATTTTCCTCGCAGGTCGAATACAACTGGACTGGTTCGGCGAGGCTTCGCGCCGGCTATGCAATGGACCGGTGGCTCCCTTACGTGACCGGCGGTTTGGCTTTTGCCGACTTCGACGCGGCTAGTCTTTTCAACGGCGCAGAGATCAGATCCTACAGTGATACCTCGGTCGGCTGGACAGCTGGTTTGGGTACTGAATATGCCTTTACCGATAATCTGATTTTCAGGGCCGAGTATCGCTACAGCGATTTCGGCAACTCAGATGGTTTCCTGCTGCTTCTACCAACCGCAGGGGATCTCGATCTCACGAGCCATGACATAAATCTCGGTGTTAGCTACAAGTTCTGACCGGCATTTCCGGTCCACTTAACCCCGGCCTTCGTGCCGGGGTTTTTGTTCCCCCCGCGTCCGGACAGCCTCGTCACGGCTATCAAACATTCAATTTGTCTAAAATGGTCCGGAACCTAAGGGGCGGGTATTCCGGCTGGTAAGCCAAAATTTTAAGGTGGACTAAGCGATGGACGGAACTTCACGTTCATCAATCAAGGAATTGAAAATAGTTATCTGGTGCCCCCGGACGGAATCGAACCGCCGACCTTCGGTTTACAAAACCGCTGCTCTACCAGCTGAGCTACAAGGGCACGGCGCTCCGGTTAGCATATTTGTTGCGCCAGTAAAGACAAAACTCCGTTTTTCCCCGGCATGCCACATGGCCCGTCGACTAGGGCATCCTGAAAAGCGCTAGATCGCTTCCTACATCTAGGGGAGGTGCAATCGCTTTGCGCAGGGGTGTGGCATGATCAGATTAGTCATCATTCTCCCGATCATCTTCGTGGCCTGGATGCTGCTGGTGAAGATCATCAGCGATGTGAAGAAGGCCAATGTCGACTGGACCGGCGTCACCACCATAATCGGCTTCATCGCGCTGGCGTTCTGGCTGCGCCATGTCACGGGGATGGGGTGAGAGAGAGCGAATAGTGAGTAGCGAATAGCGAATAGGCAACGGCAACGTAGCGATTGGTAAGTGGCGTTCCTGCCTTTTCCTACTCGCTATTCGCTATTCACTATTCGCTCGGGCCAAAGGCCCCACAAAAAATCTCTTCGACCTATCGAACCTTTTGCCGCGCCGCGCCGACTGATGGTTAGAGGCGAATGGGTCGCCTCGATCAAAAGATCCAGGAGATCATCATGTTCAAGCGCACTCTTACCTCAGGCCTCGTCGCCATCTTCGTCGCCACCGGCGCGCTCGCCGGCACTGTCGGCACGTCGTCAGCCCACGGCATGCACGGCCATCATCACCACCACAACCACAAACATCACAAGAAGCACTTCAAGAAGTTCTGGTGGAAGCACTACAACCACCACCACAACCATCACCACAGGCACGGCAGGGTGATCATTTTCCTTTGATGGAGGGACCCAATTCCCCAAAAGGGCGGCTTTCGGCCGCCCTTTTTGCGTTCGGCGATCACTTTGTGAAGTGGGGGCGGCAAAGCTGCCGATCTCCCCCCTTGCGGACCCTTTGCGGGGAGATGTCCGGCAGGACAGAGGGGGTGTGACAGATCACCGGCTTCCCCATGAACTTTCTCTATTTTGTCCGTGCGGTTGCCTCGCCCTGATTGGTTGACAAGCTGGCGGGACAGCACCCCCTCTGCCCTGCCGGGCATCTCCCCGCAAGGGGACCGCAAGGGGGGAGATCAGCCGCATCAACGTCTTCGCCAAGCTCTCGCAAGGTCGCCGTCAGCATGGCCTCGATCCATCCGATTTCCCGGATCCCAGAAGATCGACAAAAGATTCGAACCTTTTTCCTGGCTGCAACGACAGATGATCAAGAGGCGGATGGATCGCCTCGGTCAACGAAGCAAGGAGATCGTCATGTTCAAGAACACACTCGTTTCCGGCCTTATCGCCACCGCCGTCGCCGCCGCCACGCTGGCCGGCACCGTGCAGCCTTCGGCCGCTCACAGCCATCACCACAATCACGGTCTCGGTATCGGCATTGCCGCCGGCGTCGGCGGCTTTGTCCTCGGCAGCCTGCTCGCCCAGCCGCGCACCGTCTATGTCGACGAAGGCGGCGGCTCGTGGCATGTCCGCCGCTGCTACGATCGTTACGCCAGCTACGACGCGGACTCCGATACCTATCTCGGCCGCGACGGATACCGCCACTACTGCCGTCTTTAGAGGGGAGGACCGTTTCAGCAACAGAGGGGCCCATGCGAGCCCCTCTTCTGCTGTCTGGATGGTAGCGGTGCGTGCTCCACCGGCCGATACAGCGCAGAAAGGATTGGCCTGGGCGGCAGACCGGGCGGTGTACAGAGATTTGCCGAGCGTCTATTCTGACCGCGAAACGCGGGGAGAGACCTTTGGACGAGCAGGACCCCAGAGAAGACCTGGTCGAAACGGTTTTCCGCAACGGCACCGTCACCGCCGTCGGCATCCTGCTGGCGTTTTCGCTGGGCTTCATCACGCATTGGGCCGCCAACCCGATCCCGTGGCAGACCTACCATCTTGTCGCCGTCCTGCCGATCCTGGCCGGCATTGCCTTGCAGATGCGGGCGCTCTCGCTGCTGCTCGACACGAAATGCCTGCAGCGGCGCATCTATGAACGTGCCAACCGCATCTTCATGGCCGGCCTGATATTCACCGCCTGCGGCGTCGGCATGGCCATCCTTCTCGATTTCTTTGATATCGCGACCAGGAGCGCGCTGCCCGGGACGGGCTGATCAGCTGGCTCGCACGCCGCCGATCATCCTGGTCACCTCGGCGGCGGCATCGCGCACCAGCGGGCCGATCTCGGCCAACCGCTCCGGCGTCACCCGCACCGTTGGTCCCGACACCGAAACGCCGCCGATCGGCTCGCCGAATTCGTTGAAGATGGCGGCTGCCACGCAGCGCATGCCGGGGTGCCGCTCCTCGTCGTCGACCGACCAGCCGCGCAGCTTGATCCGCGCCAGATCGTGGGCAAGCGCCGAAATGTCTGAAAGTGTCCTGTCGGTGAAGCGCTGCAGGCCTGCCTTGCGCAGGATGGTTCCGACGCGCTCCGGCTCGAGATGGGCCAGCACCGCCTTGCCGATGCCGGACGCATGGAAGGGACTGCGTGTGCCCGGACGGAAGAAGGCGCGGATCGCCTGATGCGTCTCGACCTGGCTGACGAAGACCACGCAATCGTCCTCGGCGACGCCGAGATTGGCGGTCTCGCCGGTTCTTTCCATCAGCTCTTGCATGACGACACGCGCGCGGTCGACCAGCTTGCGGCGGCGCAGGAAGGCCGCGCCCATGCGGTAGGTCTCGACGCCGATCGACCACAGTTGGTCTGATGTGTCGAATTCGACCATGCCGTGGTTTTGCAGCGTCGTCAGCATGCGGTAGGCGGTGGAGGCGGCAAGGCCGCTTTGTGCCGATATCTCGCTCAGCGACAGGCCGCTGCCTTCCGCGACAATGGCCAGGATGCGCAGTGCCCTGTCGAGCGACTGCACCGAACTGGCCTCCGAGGGCCCGTTGAAAGCGCGCGGCCGGCCGCGCTGGCGTTTTTCGGTGGTTTCCATGACGCCATTCTCGGTCTTTTCGCCAAATTCGCAATGAAAAAGTTTTTCACTATGATCGCTACCCGAGTTCTTGGAAAACGGAAAACCAAATAAAATCAGAAGTCTGATGCTGTTTTCTAAAAATGAAAAAATATTCTGAAAAAATTGAAAAATATCCGGCGTGCTGACATCCTTGGCCAATCCAACAATGACAAACCCCGTGGAGGGCTGGAAATGGCCAGGATGCGCGCTGTCGATGCCGCGGTTCTCGTTCTCGAAAAGGAAGGCATTTCCTGCGCTTTCGGCGTGCCGGGCGCGGCGATCAATCCGTTCTATTCGGCGCTGAAGACCAGGGGAACGATCCGCCACGTGCTAGCCCGTCACGTCGAGGGCGCCTCGCACATGGCGGAAGGTTTTACCCGCGCCAAGGCAGGCAATATCGGCCTGTGCATCGGCACCTCGGGTCCGGCCGGCACCGACATGATCACCGGGCTCTATTCGGCTGCCGCGGATTCCATTCCGATCCTGTGCATCACCGGGCAGGCGCCGCGGGCGCGGCTGAACAAGGAGGATTTCCAGGCCGTCGACATATCAGCCATTGCGGCGCCCGTCGCCAAATGGGCGGTCACCGTCATGGAGCCCTATCTCGTTCCCATGGCGCTGCAGAAGGCATTTCACCTGATGCGCTCGTCGCGGCCCGGCCCGGTGCTGATCGACCTGCCGGTCGACGTGCAACTGGCCGAAATCGAATTCGACATCGATGCCTATGAGCCGCTGACGCCGTTCAAGCCGGCCATGACGCGCGCCCAGGCCGAAAAGGCGTTGACCATGCTCAACGCGGCCGAAAAGCCGCTGATCGTCGCCGGCGGCGGCATCATAAACGCCGATGCGTCGGACCTGCTGATCGAATTCGCCGAGATTTCGGGCGTGCCGGTCATCCCGACCTTGATGGGCTGGGGCGCGATCCCCGACGACCACCGGCTGATGGCCGGCATGTGCGGGCTGCAGACCTCGCACCGCTATGGCAATGCGACGATGCTGGAAGCCGACTTCGTCTTCGGCATCGGCAACCGCTGGGCCAACCGCCACACCGGCTCCGTGGATGTCTACACCAAGGGCAAAAAATTCATCCATGTCGACATCGAGCCAACGCAGATCGGCCGTGTCTTCGCGCCGGATCTCGGTGTCGTTTCGGATGCGGGCGCGGCGCTGAAGATGCTGCTCGACGTCGCCACCGAATGGAAGACATCAGGCAGACTGCGCGACTGGTCCGGCTGGGCGAAGGAATGCCAGGCCCGCAAGAAGGCGATGAAGCGCAAGACGCATTTCGACCAGGTGCCGCTGAAGCCGCAGCGTGTCTATGAGGAGATGAACAAGGCGTTCGGCCGCGACGTCACCTATGTCACCACGATCGGCCTGTCGCAGATCGCCGGCGCGCAGTTCCTGCATGTCTACAAGCCGCGCAACTGGATTAATTGTGGCCAGGCCGGCCCGCTCGGCTGGACCTTGCCGGCAGCCCTTGGCGTTCGCGCCGCCGACCCGGACCGCACCATCGTGGCGCTGTCGGGCGACTATGATTTCCAGTTCATGATCGAGGAACTGGCGGTCGGCGCACAGCACAAATTGCCCTATCTGCATGTTGTCGTGAACAACGCCTATCTCGGCCTGATCCGCCAGGCGCAGCGCGGCTTTTCGATGGACTTCGAGGTCGACCTCGCCTTCGAGAACATCAACCGGTCAGGCGATCCCGAGGCCGGCTACGGCGTCGATCACGTTGCCGTCGCCGAGGCGATGGGCTGCAAGGCGGTCAGGGTGCGCAAGCCGGAAGAATTCGCCGGAGCTTTCAAGGAGGCGCAGCGGCTGATGAAAGAGCACCGGGTTCCGGTCGTGCTCGAATTCATCCTCGAACGCGTCACCAACATCTCGATGGGCATCGAGATCGACAAGATCACCGAATTCGAGGAGCTTGCCGAAAGCCACGAGGATGCCCCGACAGCGATCGTGATGTTGGATTAGGAGAAAAAGAATGCCGCGTTTTTCAGCCAATCTGTCGATGCTCTTTGGCGAGCATGAGTTCCTCGACCGTTTCGATGCCGCCGCCCGCGCGGGGTTCAAGGGCGTCGAATATATCGGCCCCTATGACCATGCGCCCGATGTCGTCGCCGCCCGGCTGAAGAAGAACGG
>NZ_RZTF01000184.1:3612-12258 GCF_004023175.1 Mesorhizobium sp. M7A.F.Ca.MR.362.00.0.0 | reverse complement strand
AATCAGCACCATAGGCAAAAATGTACCATAGCTGAGGTCACCGAGTCAAGAAAAATTCCTATCATGGAAAGCTGCCGGAACTGCCGAAGTCGCCGAACTGGCTGTCGTCAGGACTTTGTCAGGCTGAGTTCGGAGCCCGACGCACCTGGCTGCCCGGACTTGTGTCCCGGCGCCGCGTCAAATAGCTTGCCGCCCGGATCAGGGGCGGATTTAGGAGATTTCGATGGCGGGACTTGCACGGGGCGTCGCTGCGGCGATCCTCCTTTTGTCGATGACGACGTTCGGCTTCGCCGCAAACAAGGTCATCGTCATTCTCGATGCGTCCGGCTCGATGTGGGCGCAGATCGACGGCAAGCCCAAGCTCGAAATCGCCCGAGAGTCGCTTCGAACCGTGCTTCAATCGGTCCCCACCGACGACGACATCGGCTTTATGGCCTATGGCCACCGTGAAAAGGGCAGCTGCGACGACATCCAGCTGATCGTGCCGCCGCAGGCAGGTTCGGGCAGCGCCATTTCGGCCGCTGCCGACAGCCTGAAATTCCTCGGCAAGACGCCGCTGACCGCTGCCGTCAAGCAGGCGGCCGAGGCGTTGAAATACACCGAGGACAAGGCGACCGTCGTGCTCATCACCGACGGGCTCGAAACATGCGGGGGTGACCCTTGCGCGCTTGGCAAGGAGCTCGAGGCATCCGGCGTCGACTTCACCGCCGATGTCGTCGGTTTCGGCCTGACCGCCGATGAGGGCCGGCAGATCGCCTGCCTCGCCGACAACACCGGCGGCAAATACATCCAGGCCTCCGACGAGAAGGCGTTGCAGGAGGCGCTTGCCGAGACAGTGGCGGCGCCGGCGCCTGCTCCTGAACCGGCTCCGGCACCTGCGCCAGCGCCCGCGCCGGAGCCGGCCAAACCGGAATTCAATTTCCTGCCGATAGCGGTGCTTGCCGAGGGCGGCGATCCCGTCACTGACGGCAACGCCTGGGAAATCTACAAGGCCAAACCCGACGGTACGCGCGGCGACTACGTCAGCACCGAATACGGCGCCTACAAGGCCAATCTGGAACCGGGCGACTATATCGTCGTGGCCAGTGACGGCCAGGCCAAGACCGAGCAGAAGGTCAAGATCGAGGCCGGCCAGGTCTACAAGCCGCTTTTCAACTTGAATGCCGGCACGCTCATCATCCACCCGCGACCGAGCGCGGGGGCGGATGTCGTCGATGGCGCGGCTGTCGTCATCGACTATCCTGGTGCTGACATGCCCGCCACCTTCTATGGGACGACGAAAGCCGTGTTGCCGGCCGGCGACCAGAAGGTGACTGTCACGATCGGGCAGGGCGTGGCTACCGAGACGATTCCGCTGGCTGCCGGCAAGACCGTGGAAAAGGACATGGTTGCCGGTGTTGGCCATGTCGTTGCCAATGCTTACTATGCTGCGGGCGGCGACAAGGCGGACGGTTCAGGCATCGGCTTCAAGGTGCTCAAGGCAAAAAAGAAGATCGATGGAACCAGGGACGAGGTGACCTACGCCTACGGACCCGACAGCAAATTCGATCTGCCGCCCGATGACTATGTGTTGATTGCGACGGTTGATCTCGCCGTCGTCGAGCAGCCGTTCACCGTCAAGGTGGGCGAATTTCAGGATCTGAAGGTCGCAATGAATGCCGGCGTGCTGGCGATCACCGCGCCCGGAGCCTCGAAGATCGAGATTTTCGAGGCCAAGAAGGACATCAACGGCAACCGCAAGTCGCTTGGCTATGCATTCGACCAGAAGTATCAGGCAGCGATCCCGGCGGGCGACTACGCCGTCGTTTCGGAGAAATCCGACAACAGTTCGAAAGAAGGCAACGTGACGGTCAAGGCCGGCGAGCGAGCCGAGCTAACCGTGCAATAGAATCGTATGCACAACCGCAAGAGGGCGGCCATGTGCCGCCCTTTTTCATGAACGACGCAGAACTGCCGTCAAGCGGTGCCGAAGGCGCTGGCGCCATGGTCGGCGCGGCCGACCAATTGCCGGAAGCCGGCAAACAGTTCGCGGCCGAAGCCGAACTCGTTGCCGATAAGATCGGCATCCGCCGTCCGGCGCAAGGCGAACTCCCCGGCCGGCACCAGGACTTCGAGTGTGCCGGCTTCGGCGTCGAGCCGGATGATGTCGCCTTCATGGATCCTGGCGATAGGACCCTCCTCGACCGCCTCCGGCGTCACATGGATCGCCGCCGGCACCTTGCCGGAGGCGCCAGACATGCGCCCGTCGGTGACCAGCGCGACGCGCTGGCCGCGATCCTGCAGGATGCCGAGCACGGTGGTCAGCTTGTGCAGTTCCGGCATGCCATTGGCCTTCGGCCCCTGGAAGCGGATGACGGCGATGAAATCACCGGTCAGCGTGCCTGCCTTGAACGCATCGTTCAGCCCTTGCTGGCTGTCGAAGACCCTGGCCGGCGCCTCGATGATACGCCGCTCCGGCTTCACCGCGGAAGTCTTGATGACGGCGTGGCCGAGATTGCCTGACAGCACCTTCAGGCCGCCGGTCGCCTGGAATGCCTTGTTGAACGGCGCCAGCACCTTTTCGTCGCCGCTTGCCTTCGGCGAGGCCTCGCGCGCCACGCTGCCGTCGGCGCCGAGCTTTGCCTCGACCGCATAGGGCCGCAGGCCTTCGCCCCACACCGTCTGCACATCCTCATGCAGGATGCCTTCGTCGAGCAGTTCGCGGATCAGGAAGCCGAGCCCGCCGGCGGCGTGGAAATGGTTCACGTCGGCGAGGCCGTTCGGATAGACCCGCGCCAGCAGCGGCACGGCTTCCGAAAGGTCGGAAATATCCTGCCAGGTGATGGCTATGCCGGCCGCCGCCGCCATGGCGATCAGGTGGATGGTGTGATTGGTCGAGCCGCCGGTGGCGTGCAGGCCGACGACGCCGTTGACGATCGAGCGCTCGTCGATCATCCGGCCGACAGGCGTATAGGCGTTGCCGAGCGCGGTGATCGCCAGCGCCCGCTTCGTCGCCTCGCGGGTCAGCGCTTCGCGCAGCGGCGTGCCGGGATTGACGAAGGAAGCGCCCGGCGTGTGCAGGCCCATGATCTCCATCAGCATCTGGTTGGAATTCGCCGTGCCGTAGAAGGTGCAGGTGCCCGGCCCATGATAGGATTTGGACTCGGCTTCCAGCAGTTCGGCGCGCCCGGCCTTGCCCTCGGCGTAGAGCTGGCGGACCTTGGCCTTCTCGTCATTGGGCAGGCCGGTCGTCATCGGTCCGGCCGGAATGAACACCGCCGGCAGATGGCCGAAGGTGAGTGCCGCGATGACCAGCCCCGGCACGATCTTGTCGCAGACGCCGAGATAGACGGCGGCGTCGAACATGTTGTGCGACAGGCCGATCGCTGCGGCCATGGCGATGACATCGCGCGAAAACAGCGACAACTCCATGCCGGGCTGGCCCTGGGTGACGCCGTCGCACATCGCCGGCACACCGCCGGCCACCTGCGCAATGCCGCCGGCTTCGCGTGCCGCGTCCTTGATCAGCGCGGGGAAGGTCTCGAACGGCTGATGCGCCGACAGCATGTCGTTGTAGGAGGTGATGATGCCGAGGTTCGGCACCTTGTCGGCGCCCAGCGCGAGCTTTTCCGAGGGGCTGCACACCGCAAAGCCGTGGGCGAGATTGCCGCACGACAGCACAGCCCGGTTGGCGGTGCGGTTCGATGCCTCGGCGATGCGGCCGAGATAACGCTCGCGGCCTGGCTTTGAGCGCTGGCGGATGCGTTCGGTGATGGCTTCGATGTCGCGTCTGGCGGTCATGGCGGTCGGTCCTTTCAGGCGAGGTCCCGGAAACATCCTCCCGCCGTTTGCCGGGACCAGAGTAAATCGAGATTCAGGGGGCCCAGAAAACCTCTACGGGCTTATGCGCTGCATCGAGCACGGCACGGATTGGCTTTCGCGGCCCGGGCGCCACCGCGCCGTCGAAGGCGATACGCTTGTCCTCACCCTCTATGTGCAGCGCGATGAAGCCGGCTTCGACGATGCGCGCCAGCGACAGGGTCAGCCGCGGCTCGCCCGCACTTGTCGCATGAACCGGCAGCACGATCCTGTCGGAAGACGGGTCGAGCAGCGTCGCCAGATCGTCGGCATCGGGAAAGAACGATGCGGTGTGGCCGTCCGGCCCCATGCCGAGCACGACGACATCGAGCGGCCAGGGCAAGGAGCGGAGCGCTGCATCGTCGGACGAGGCCGCATCCTCGATGCTGGTGGCTTCGTGATAGAGCGGCACAAAACGAGCCGCCTTGGCCGCGTTCTGCATCAGGTTGGCGGTCACCAGCCCGGCATTGGAGCGTGGCGAGGAGGCCGGCACGAAACGCTCGTCGACCAGCGTCACGATCACCTTGTCCCAGGCGATGGGTATCGCTGAAAGGGCGGCGAAGAATTTTGCCGGCGTGGTGCCGCCGGAGACGGCGAGCAACCCCGTGCCGCGCTCGGCGATCGCCTTGGTCAGTCTGCCTGCAGCATGACCTGCAAGGGCGGCCGCCAGTTCCTGGCGCCCGGCGAAGCCGTTCCAGCTATAGGCGGCGCTGTTCAATTGCTCTCGTGCCATGTCCGCCCGTCACGCTCGATCAGTGCTATCGAGGCCGATGGCCCCCAGGTGCCCGCCGTGTAGCCCTGCGCCTCCTGCCTGGCACTTTCCCAGGCATTCTGGATCGGGTCGATCCATTTCCACGCCGCCTCGACTTCGTCACGGCGCATGAACAGGGTCTGGTTGCCACGGATGACGTCCATGATCAGCCGCTCATAGGCGTCCGGTGCGCGGCCGTCGAAGGACTGCGCGAAACTCATGTCGAGCGAGATCTGGCGCAGCCGCATGCCGCCCGGACCCGGATCCTTGATCATGATGAACTGCTTGACGCCTTCGTCCGGCTGCAGCCGGATGACAAGCTGGTTGGCGAAGATCGGTCCGGCGCTGTCGCCGAAGATCGAATGCGGGATCGGCTTGAATTCGATGACGATTTCCGAAACCCGCGTCGCCAGCCGTTTGCCGGTGCGGAGATAGAACGGAACGCCCGACCAGCGCCAATTGCCGATCTCGGCCTTGATGGCGACGAAGGTTTCGGTGTTGCTATCCTTGCCGAGTTCCTCGACATAGCCTTTCACCGGTCCGCCGGCCGAAGCCCCGGCGCGATACTGCCCGCGCACGGTGTGCTTTGGCGCCTCGTTGCCGTTGATGCGCTTCAGTGCCCGCAGCACCTTCAGCTTTTCGTCGCGCACGGCGTCGGCATCCATCGACGATGGCGCTTCCATGGCGACGAGGCACAGCAGCTGCAGCATATGGTTCTGCACCATGTCGCGCAGCGCGCCGGCCTTGTCGTAATAGGTGACGCGGTCTTCCAGACCGACGGTCTCGGCCACGGTGATCTGCACATGGTCGATGTGGGCTGAATTCCACAACGGCTCGTAGAGCGCGTTGGCAAAGCGCAGCGCCATCAGGTTCTGCACCGTCTCCTTGCCGAGATAATGGTCGATGCGGAAGATCTGGCTTTCGTGGAAGTCGTCGCCGACCAGGTCGTTGAGCTTGCGTGCCGAATCGAGATCGCGGCCGATCGGCTTTTCCAGCACGATGCGCGAGTTCGGCGTGATCAGATTGTGCTCTTTCAGCTTGTGCGAGATATCGCCGAACAGCGCCGGCGCCACCGCAAGGTAGAAGGCGCGGATGCGGTCGCTGTCGCCGATCGCCTTCTTGAGCTTGTCGAATCCGGCGCCGTTCGTCGCATCGGCCGAGACGTAGGACAGCCGCGCCAGGAAAGTCTTCAGTTCCTTGGCGTCGATGTCGGCCGGTTTGACGTGCTCGGAGATCGCCTGTTTGGCGAAGGCCTGGAATTCTTCGTCGCTCATTTTCGAGCGCGACGTGCCGATGATGCGTGTCGGCTCCGAAAACTGATGGTCGCGCTGGCGATAATAGAGCGACGGCAGAAGCTTGCGTTCCGACAGATCGCCGGTGCCGCCGAAAATGATGAAGTCGAAAGGCTCGACGGGGATGATCTGGCTGGTCATGGTCTGTCCGCTTTGACGCCGGTCGCTGTGACGCGGCTGATATAATCTAATCGATTTAAATTTTCCAGTGCCATGGTGTCACATCTGGGTGTATGCGCCTGCCCCTTGACAGTCCGATGACCCGGAGGCTTGTCGAAGGCGCGGCTCCGGAAGCCTTCGCAGTTGCAGCATAGAGCGGGATCGACGCGAAAGCCAAAGGAGAAATCGGCGATGGCTCCACATCTTTCGGCCAATCCAGTCAGAAGCCGTGGCTTTGCGCGGATGAGCGCCAATGACGTGCCCGTTGATCGTCACCAATAGTGAGCGGAAAAAACATGCGTCTGGAAAACAAGGTTGCGATCATCACCGGTGCTGCGTCGGGTTTTGGCGAGGGCATCGCCAGGCGCTTTGCGCAGGAGGGCGCCAGGGTCGTTGTCGCCGACCTCAACGCCAGGGGCGCGGAACGCGTCGCCGGTGAGATCGGAGAAGCGGCGATCTGGACCCAGACCGATGTCTCGCTGCGCTCCGAATTCGACGAGATGGTCTATGCCGCCAAAAGCGCCTTCGGCCGCATCGACATCATGGTCAACAATGCCGGCTACACCCATCGCAACGGCGATATGCTCAATGTCGACGAGGAGACCTTCGACCTGATAACATCAGTCAACATGAAGGCGATCTATCACGCGGCACTTGCCGTGGTGCCGATCATGGAGCGGCAGGGCGGCGGCGTCATCCTGACCACGGCCTCCACCGCGGGTCTGCGGCCGCGCCCCGGCCTCACCTGGTACAACGCGTCGAAAGGCTGGGCGATCACCGCCACCAAGTCGATGGCGGTCGAACTGGCGCCGAAGAACATCCGCGTCAACTGCCTCTGCCCGGTTGCCGGCGAGACCGGCATGCTGGAGAAATTCATGGGCGCCGATACGCCCGAAATCCGCGAGAAGTTCCGCGCATCGATCCCGCTCGGCCGGCTTTCGACGCCGCTCGACATCGCCAATGCCGCACTCTGGCTGGCCTCGGACGAGGCCGCCTTCATCACCGGCGTGGCGCTGGAGGTAGATGGCGGCCGCTGCATCTGAAAGTGCCAGGCGTCACGCGCCGGTCTTGATGTAACTCTTGTAGATCCAGCCGGTCTTGCCGTTGTAGGTGATCTGGCACCATTGCTTGCAGCTCTTCACCTGCACCGAGGTTTTGGCTGGCACCGTACCGATGGCGGCGGCATTTTTCTTCGGGCCGCTTCGCATGGTCACGGCCCTTAGGATGCGCCCTGTTCCGGCGGCCGCGGCTTTCCTTGGCTTCGCCTTGGCTTGGCTGTCATCGCCCTCTGCCGCTGGCTCTTGCGGCTGCACCGCGGGGATGGCGGCGGTTTGTGCGCCGTCGGGGTGGTTGCCCGCGGCTGCGCTGGGCGCGGCTACCTTGGCAAGTTCGGTGGCAGCATCGGTAGCGGCTGCCGGCTGTGCAAATGCCGCCGCTTGCTTGTCCGCTGCCTTGGGAGCGGTCGAATCGGACGCGGTTGCTTCCTTTGGCTGGGAACCGGTCCAGCGCGGGTCATTGGCGGCAAGTGCGGGGATATTGGCTTGCGCGGCCGCCACGGTTGTCGGAATTGCGTCGGACTTGCGCGCCTCCGGCACGGCTGCCGCAGCGACCGCGGCCCCAACCGGGGTTATTTTCGTCGTCTTCACCGGAACGGTTGGAATGGTCTGCTCGGGGCTCGCTGCCGCTTGTCTGTCGCTGGCCGGCAATGCCAGCCACAGCGCTACGGCGGCGACGCCAAGCAGCGCGGCGGTGCCGATCGCGGCGATCACCAGATGCGAGTTCGAACGGACTTCCTGCCAGAAAGAGGGCCGCATGTCGTATCCGAACTGCATGGCAAAGCGCCGACGTTCCGGCGTACCGAAACTGAAGGGCTCTCTCACTCTTGCCACCTCCATAAGCGGGCCGACGTTCTTTCAGTCGGTGCCGGAAGTCCGGCGTCTGATCCGCATAGGTCCCAAAAACAACGCGGGCAGTCCCGCAACAATCCCCGAACAATCGCCCAGAACCGGCAGCTTTCGCCTGCGATTGTGGCATCAGTACGCCATTATAGGGGATTCTGCGCCTTTGCGGGAAATTGCGCAATGCGTCGCACGGGCAACAAATGTTACAATGAATATTACAATATTACATCAGGTCGGTCGGCTAGATCCTGTCTCGCAACGCAAACCAGTTGAGCGCCAGGAACAGCAGCGGCGTGCGGAAGCGCCGACCGCCGGGGAACGGCGGGATTTTCAGATCCTCGATCAGCTTCAGCCGGTCGCGGTTGCCGGCAACGGTTTCAGCATAGAGTTTGCCGAAGAAGTTGGACAGCATGACGCCGTGGCCGGAATAGCCGCCGGCCGAGATGACATTGGGCATCACTTCGCGCACGAATGGCTTTCTCGGCACCGTGATGCCGACATAGCCGCCCCACCCATGCGTGATCTCGACATCCCCGAGCGCCGGATAGAGTTCCGCGATCTGGCGGCGGATGTGGATGTGGATATCCCGGGGATCGTTGACGCCATAGACCTCGCGTCCGCCAAACAGCAGCCGCCCGTCCTTCGATCTGCGGAAATAGCGCACGACGAAGCGCGAATCGTCGACCGCCTCGCCGCCCGGCAGCCC
>NZ_RZTF01000184.1:0-3602 GCF_004023175.1 Mesorhizobium sp. M7A.F.Ca.MR.362.00.0.0 | reverse complement strand
GCACATCTGACTCTGCCCCCAGAGGCACCGTCGCGCCGATGAAGGAACCGATGGGCATGATGTGCGCGGCACTCACCGGCTCGAGCGTGCCGCCATAGGCGTTGACCGCTATCAGGCATTTCTGGGCCGTCACCGTCCCTCTCGGTGTCGAAACCTTGACCTTGCCGCCACTGGACATGATGCCGGTCGACGGCGTCCCCTCGAACAGCTGCGCGCCTGCAAGCGCTGCCACCCGCGCCGTGCCGATCACCAGCTTCATCGGATGGATGTGGCCGGTGCCGGTGTCGCGCGTGCCGCCGAAATAGGCGGTCGAGCCCAACCGCTCCGCCGTCTCCCTGGCATCCATGAACGAGATATGCGGGTAGGCAAAACGGCTCGCCATGATCTCGGCAT
The DNA here is from genome assembly GCF_004023175.1 of Mesorhizobium sp. M7A.F.Ca.MR.362.00.0.0. Taxonomy (NCBI): domain Bacteria; kingdom Pseudomonadati; phylum Pseudomonadota; class Alphaproteobacteria; order Hyphomicrobiales; family Phyllobacteriaceae; genus Mesorhizobium; species Mesorhizobium sp. M7A.F.Ca.MR.362.00.0.0. The sequence goes on along the minus strand of NZ_RZTF01000184.1, from coordinate 3,209 downwards.
GCGCCTTGTAGTCGTCGACATGGCGGGGCTTGTGCGCCACCGAGAGCTGGCCCGGCATATAGTCGATATCGATCTGGTTGGCGGCAGTGAATTCGAGGAGATGCGCCTTGGCCTCTTCGGCAAGATCAAACAGCGCCTTGGCGCGGGCCAAGCCATACTCGGATTCCAGGTCCTCGGCCCAGGCGCGCTGGCCGGTGCCGAGCTGCCCGCCATTGCGCCCGGAGGCGCCATCGCCGAAGCGGTACGCGTCGATCAGCACGACATTGGTGCCTGCCTTGGCCAGATGCGCCGCCGCCGACAGCCCGGTGAAGCCGCCACCAATGATGACGACATCGCATGTCCGGTCGCCATCCAGTCCGGGATATTCGGGCCTCGGTCCCGCCGTGTCCTCGTACCAGGAACGGCCGGGGGAAATTGGGGATTGGTAAGGCATGATGCTCGCAGGGAGTAGGGGAATAGGGCAGTAGGGCAGTAGGGCAGTAGGGCAGTAGGGCAGTAGGGCAGTAGGGCAGTAGGTGGGGCTATTCCGGTGACAGTTTTCGGATCAGAAGCCGCAAGAGCGTTCCTACACTCTCACTGCGGGTCATCAAGGGTTCGACCGTCTCGTGCGAGGCGATTCCGACGCGTTGCGCGATTAGCAGATGGGTCTCCAGTTCCTTGAGGGATCCCTGGGCAATCCTGAGAAATTGCTGATAGGAAGCTCGGCTTTCTCGCCCGTAACCTTCGGCAATGTTGGCGGGAACGGATGTGGCTGCACGGCGTACCTGAGTCGTCAGTCCGTAGAGTTCATCCCTTGGCCAAGCTCTGGTTGTTTCGTAGATCGATACCGCCAGATCCATAGCTTGCTGCCAGACGATTAAATCCCTGTACGATTCAATCTTGGCCGCCATCCTTGCCCTACTGCCCTACTGCCCTATTCCCTACACATTCAGCAACAAATACTCCCGCTCCCACGGGCTGATCACTTCCATGAAGGTCTCGAACTCCGCCCGCTTGATCGCCGCATAGGTGGCGGCGAAGGACTTGCCCAGATGCGCGCAGAGTTCCTCGTCGCCCTCGAACAGGTCGACGGCTTCGAGCAGGCCACGCGGCAGGTCGATTTCGTCGGCATTGGCTGTGGTCAGCACGGGAGGCTCGGCCTTGATCTTGTTGGTGATGCCGATCAGCCCGCAGGCAAGCGATGCCGCCAGCGCCAGATAGGGGTTGGCATCGGAGGACGGGATGCGGTTTTCGACGCGCCGCGCCGCCGGATCCGAGCGCGGCACACGAAACGCCGTGGTGCGGTTGTCATAGCCCCATTTGTTGTTGACCGGCGCCGACGCCGCCTGCGTCAGCCGGCGGTAGGAATTGACATAGGGCGCGAACATCACAAGTGCGTTCGGCACATGCTTCTGCATGCCGCCGATGAAGTGGAAAAAGTCGTCGGTTTCCGATCCGTCAGCGGCCGAAAAGATGTTCCGTCCGGTCTTCTTGTCGATGATCGACTGGTGGATGTGCATGGCGGAGCCGGGTTGCCCCTGGATCGGCTTGGCCATGAAGGTGGCGTAGATCTCGTGCTTCAGCGCCGCCTCGCGAATGGTGCGCTTGAACATGAACACCTGGTCGGCCAGTTCGATCGGGTCGCCGTGGCGCAGATTGATCTCCAGCTGGCCAGCGCCTTCCTCGTGGATCAGCGTGTCGATCTCCAGGCCCTGGCTTTCAGAGAAATGGTAGATGTCATCGATCAGTTCGTCGAATTCGTTGACGCCGGCGATCGAATAGCCGGCGCCGCCACCGATCGCGCGTCCCGACCGGCCGACCGGCGGGGTCAGCGGATAGTCCGGATCGGGATTCTTGCGCACGAGGTAGAACTCGATCTCGGGCGCCACCACTGGCTTCAGGCCGAGCTTGTCATAGGCGGCCACCACACGTTTCAACACATTGCGCGGCGTGAACTCGACCGAGCGTCCGTCCTGGTGGACGAGGTCGCAGATGACCGCGGCCGTCGGGTCTTCTTCCCAAGGCACCACCGTCAGCGTCGACAGGTCGGGCATGAGTTTGAGGTCGCCGTCATCTTCCGGGTAATGGAAGCCGTTGCCATCCTCGGGGTAGCCGCCGGAAATCGTCGTCATGAAGACTGCCGACGGCAGCGCCAGCGAGGTGTTGGAGGTGAATTTCTTCGATGGCATCATCTTGCCACGCGCAACGCCTGCCTGATCGGGCGTGATGCACTCGATGTCCTCGATGCCGCGCCACTCCAGCCAGGCGCTGACTTCCTTCCAGTTCTTGACGCCTCGTTGGTTTTTCACGAAGGCAGGCGTGCGGGCGCGTCCTCCGCGGCTCGACGGACGGACTTCCTTTTTTGCAGGCGGCATCATTCACCAGATTGGGTTGCGGATTGTGGAGTATAGCCGTGCCCTCCTATGGAAGGGAAGGGGAGCCGCGTCGGGCATTGGCCGGCGCGGTTGAAAATCACGCCAATCGGCTTAGTTTCGGCCGTCCCATGTCAATCGAGGCCCCCAAATCTTAATCGAGAAATTGAATGCGGCCCAACGGCAAACTGACAACGATCGGATTCGATGCCGACGACACGCTGTGGCAGAACGAGCAGTTCTTCCGGCTGACGGAAAAGCGCTTTGCCGCCATGCTCGTCGACCATGGCGAAGCCGAGCATATCTCGGCACGATTGCTGGAGGCCGAAAGGCGCAACCTCGCCGTCTATGGCTTCGGCATCAAGGGATTTACCCTGTCGATGATCGAGACGGCGATCGAGGTCACGCAAGGCCGCGTGCCGGCTTCGGTCATAGCGGAGATTCTCGATGCCGGCCGCGAGATGCTGAGCCATCCGATCGAGGCCTTGCCGCACGCCCGCGAGACGGTCGAAAAGCTTGCCGGCGCATTCCGCCTCGTGCTGATCACCAAGGGCGACCTCTTCGATCAGGAGCGCAAGCTGGCTGGCTCAGGCCTTGGCGATCTGTTCGACGCGGTCGAGATCGTCAGTGACAAGAATGCAGCCACCTATAGCAGGCTCTTCAACCGCCACGGTGATGGTCCGGCGAAAAGCATGATGGTCGGCAACTCGCTGAAGTCGGATGTGGTGCCGGCCATAGAGGCCGGCGGCTGGGGTGTCCATGTGCCGCATGAACTGACATGGGTGCTGGAGCATGTCGAGGCGCCGGTAACCGAATCGAGGTTCCGCCAGATATCCGATCTCGGACAACTGCCCGGAC
>NZ_RZTF01000183.1:0-12263 GCF_004023175.1 Mesorhizobium sp. M7A.F.Ca.MR.362.00.0.0 | reverse complement strand
GTTGAAGAGATGGCGGTCATGGCTGTGTCCCTCTCAATGGCCGGTTTGCAAGGTGCGGCTCTGGCCGAGCTGCACTTCCTCGCGCAGGTCGCTCCAGATCACCTTGGCGATCTCGACGAATTTCGGGTCGTAGCGAATGTCGGCCATGACGCGCGGACGCGGCAGGTCGATGCGGTAGACGCTCTTGACCGTGCCAGGCCCTGCCGTCAGCACATAAACCTTGTCGGCCAGTGCCACTGCCTCCTCCAGGTCGTGGGTGACGAACACGACGGAAGACTTCTGCTCCGACCACAGACCCAGCAGCTCGTCCTGCATGGCGGTGCGCGTCTGCATGTCGAGCGCACTGAACGGCTCGTCCATCAGCAGGATCTTGGGCTGGTTGATGAAGGTCTGGGCGAGTGCGACGCGCTTGCGCATGCCGCCGGAGAGCTGGTGCGGATAATGCTTTTCGAAGCGCCCCAGGCCGACACGGGCGATCCAGTCGCGCGCCCGCTCATAGGCCTGCACCTTGGGCGTGCCGCGATAGAGCGGACCGGCGGCGACATTGTCGATGACGCTGCGCCACGGAAACAGCGCATCGGCCTGGAAGACGAAGCCGATGTCGCGGCTGATGTCGTTGACGGGATTGCCCATGACCCGGACATTGCCTGTCGTCGGCCGCAACAGGCCGGTGACGAGGTTGAGCGTCGTCGACTTGCCGCAGCCGGTCGGCCCGACGACGCAGGCGAATTCGCCGCGCGCCACGGTCATGGTGAAATCGCGGATCGCCGTCATCATGTGGCCGTCCGGTGTGACGAAGCGCAGTGTCACATCGTCGATGGCGATCGCGGCATCGGCTGGCGGCGCGGCCCGAGACAGTCTCTCGGCCGCCATGGGTTGCAGTTGCATGGCACTCTCCTGTCGCAATGGGGAAGGAGCCACAGCGCGGCCGCGGGTCTCCAGATGGTCCGGCAAGGGCTGTGCCGCTGCCGGTTTGATTTAGGCAAACGGCGCAAGCTATTGTTCTTCGATGGACGAAGACGGGAAGCCCGCACCGTTGGGGACGAGGCTATTTGGCGGCGTCGACGAATGCCGTTGTGTAGGTCTTCGACAAGTCGATCTGCTTACCCTGCAGGCTCTTGGAGAATGTCGAGAGGACCTTGAGCACGGTCGGCGGGCCGTCGGCCGGCATGCGGCCGTCCGGCGTGAACATCGCCTTGCCGCTGGCCAGCCCCTGCACGTAGAGATCCCTGTTGCCGGCGTAATAGTCCTTCGGCATCTTGTCGGCGATCTCCTCGGCCGAATGGGTGGCGATGAACTTCATCGTCATGACGAAGGCATTGGCGAGCTTCTGTGCCTCATCCTTGTGGTCTTCGAGCCAAGCGGACTGGACGTAGAAGGACGCCGCCGGATAGGGGCCGCCCAGCGCTTCCTTGGTCTTTTCCGGGGTGCGCATATCGACCAGGACATTGGCCTCGCCGGTCTTGAGCAATTGGGCAATGGTCGGCTCGGTGGTCATGCCCGCCTGGATCTGATCCTGCTTGACGGCGGCGATGAAGGTGTTGCCGGCGCCGACCGGCAGCAGCGTATAGTCGCCGGGCTTCAGGCCGTTGCGCACGGCCAGATACTGGCTGAGGAAATCGGTCGACGAGCCGAGGCCGGTGACGCCAAGCGTGGCCCCCTTGAAGTCGGCCGGCGACTTGATCTCGGGGTGCTTGGCAGAGACCAGCTCGACCTCGCCCGGCGCCTGGCTGAATTGGACGATCGACTGGATGTACTTGCCCTTCGACTGCAGGTCGACGGTGTGGTCGTAGAAGCCGACGACGCCCTGCACGGCGCCGGCCAGCAATTCATTCTCGGCCTCGACGCCGGCGCGCGAGTTGACCAGTTCGACATCGAGCCCCTGATCCTTGAAGTAGCCGAATTGCTGGGTGAGCACGGCCGGCAGATAGATCTGCTTTTCCATACCGCCGACGATGATGGTGATCTTGTCGGCCGCCGATGCCGCCGTGGCACCCGTTGCGGCGATGGCCAACGCCAGCGCCGCTGAACGCAAGGCGCACTTCGAGATGATACCTGTCACGAAACTTCCTCCACCTGGGCGGCGCGCCGAAAGGCTGCGCCGCATTTCCTCCTCACCGGCCACCAGGGCCGGTCACGCGGTGAACACCGCGGCCCCCGTCATGGCATGCCCAAGCTTTCAGCTGGCTTTCAGCCGTTCGATGAGTGGAAATAGACGAAATCAGGCGGGACTGCTCATCACGAGGCGTTGAACCCAAGCACGTCGCGCATGTCATATTCGCCGGGCGGACCTCCAGCCACCCAGAGTGCCGCGGCGATGGCGCCACGGGCGAACATGACGCGGTCGCCGGCCGCATGCGACAAGGTCATAATTTCGCCGTCGGCACAGAAGCTCACGCTGTGTTCGCCGATGATGCTGCCGCCACGCAGCACCGCAAAGCCGATCTCACCGGGAGGCCGCGCGCCAATGGTGCCATCGCGTGCACGCCTTGCCGTGTCCAGGTCGATGCCGCGTCCGCCGGCTGCGGCATGGCCCAGCATCAACGCCGTTCCCGATGGCGCATCGACCTTGTGGCGATGATGCGTCTCGACAATCTCCACGTCCCAGTCATCGGGATCGAGTGCCCGCGCCGCCTGCTCGACCAGCCCGACCAGCATGTTGAGCCCGAGCGAAAAGCTGCCGGAGCGCACGATGGCAATCGTTTTCGCGGCGTCGGTGATAGCAGCCGATTCAGCAGCATCGAAGCCCGTCGACCCGATGACCAGGGACGGCCCGCCGCGCTCGGCGCAAATGCTGGCCAGATCAGCCGAGGCAGCCGGCGTGGTGAAGTCGATGACCACGTCGGCCACGGCAAGCGCCTCGTCACGGCTCACCAGACCTTCGCCGACACTGCCCGGCCGGTGGAAGCGGGCGGCGAGCGCCAGCCGCGCGTCGCCCTGCACGGCGTCCGCCATCTCGCGGCCCATGCGGCCCAGCGCACCCGCTATGGCGACCCTGACCGGTGGTTTCAACATGGGGCGCTATCCCGCAGCTATTTCCACATGCCGCGCATGCGCGCGCCGATGTCGACGCGCACCTCCGGCCGAGCCGCCCTGCCCTGTGCCGCCTGTGCGCTCGGCCAGGACACCTGCTGGAACGCAGCCAGGATCGAAGCCGGGATGAAGCGGGTGCGCGAGGCATAGAGATGGCGGTCGCCGCGCGCCGCCTGGCCGTGCGGAAAGAAGCGTTGCGGCATGACCAGGTTGAGATTGTCCTTGGCCCGCGTCATCGCCACGTAAAGCAGCCGGCGCTCCTCCTCGATGTCTTCCTTGGTGCCGACGCCGAGATCGGCCGGGATACAGCCGTCGACCGTGTTGAGCACGAAGACGTTCTTCCATTCCTGGCCCTTGGCCGAATGGATGGTCGACAGGATCAGATAGTCCTCGTCGCGATGCGGCGGCCCGGCCTGGTCACTGGTGGCGTCTGGCGGATCGAGCGTCAATTCTGTCAGGAAGCGTTCGCGCGAAGCATAGCCCGAACCGATCTGCTCAAGTTGCAAGAGATCGGCGCGCCGCGTCGTCGCATCCTCGTGGATGCGCTCCAGATGCGGCTCATACCACAGCCTGATCTGTTCGAGGTCGGCAGGCCATTTGGCGCCGGCGCGCAGGCCGGAATAGAGCGAGACGAAGCCCGGCCAGTCATCGGCGGCGCGTTGCGGCGGACGCCAGCCGGCCAGCCCCATCGCCTCGTCCAGCGCCGTCGTCATGGTCTCGACGATCTGCGCGGCAGCCGAAGGGCCGATGCCCGGCATCAGCTGCAGCACGCGGAAGCCGGCGACCCGGTCGCGCGGGTTTTCGGCAAAGCGCAGCACCGCCAGCACGTCCTTGACATGGACGGCATCGAGGAATTTCAGCCCGCCGAACTTGACGAAGGGAATGTTGCGCCGCGTCAATTCGATCTCCAGCGGGCCGCTGTGGTGCGAGGCGCGAAACAGCACCGCCTGCGATTTCAGTGCCGTGCCGGCCTCGCGCTCGGCCAGGATGGTGTCGCAGACGAAATTGGCCTGCTCGACCTCGTCGCGCACGGTCACCAGTTTTGGCCTGTCGGTCGACTTGCGCTCCGACCACAGGTTCTTGGTGAAGCGCTCCGAGGCTTCGCCGATCACCGCATTGGCGGCCGCCAGGATGGTTTCGGTCGAGCGGTAATTGCGCTCCAGCATCACGACGTCGGCGGCTTGCGCGAACTGGTTGGGGAAGTCGAGGATGTTGCGCACCTCGGCGGCGCGGAACGAATAGATCGACTGCGCATCGTCGCCCACCACCGTCAGCCCGGCGCCGTCGGGTTTCAGTGCCATGAGGATCGAAGCCTGCAGGCGATTTGTGTCCTGGTATTCGTCGACCAGCACATGGTCGAAACGCCCGCCCAGATGCGCTGCTATCTCGGGCTCCGCCGCCATCTGCGCCCAGTAGAGCAGCAAATCGTCGTAATCGAGCACGTTTTGCGCCTGCTTGGCCTCAACATAACCGGCGAACAATTGTTTCAGCTGCTCGGCCCAACCCGCGCACCAGGGAAAGGCGGAACCCAACACCTCGTTGAGCGGCGCCTGTGCGTTGACGGCGCGCGAATAGATGGCAAGGCAGGTGCCCTTGGTGGGGAAACGCGCTTCCGTCTTCGAGAAGCCGAGTTCGTGGCGGACCAGGTTCATCAGGTCGGCGGAATCCTCGCGATCATGGATGGTAAAGGCCGGGTCGAGGCCGATCTCCAGCGCATAGTCGCGAAGCAGCCGCGCGCCGATGCCGTGAAAGGTTCCCGCCCAGGTCAGCGCATCGGTGATGACAGCTGCATCACGGCCGAGCACTTCGCCGGCGATACGCTCGACGCGCCTGGCCATTTCGGACGCGGCGCGGCGCGAGAAGGTCATCAGCAGGATGCGGCGCGGGTCGGCCCCCTTGACGACCAAATGGGCGACGCGGTGAGCCAGCGTGTTGGTCTTGCCCGAACCGGCGCCGGCAATGACCAGCAGCGGACCGGCTATCTGGCCGTCGCCGTGCTCGACTGCCTGGCGCTGGGCATCGTTGAGCCGGGCGAGATAGGCAGGCTGGACGGTCGGGTCCCGAAAGGTCGAATCAGCAGTGGCGAGGTTCATCGCCCATCAAGCATCGTTTCTGCTTTGTTCGCAATATCGATGCGGGGCTGGCCTCGTGCTAGACAGGCCGAAGCGCGACATCCCTGTCTTTAGCGTTGCGGATCGACACCCATGTCGGCCGACTGCCGCCGCAAGGTCTCGCGATCATGCTTCGACGGCGGCAACAGCAGCGGGTCGACTGTATCGGGCACGTTTTCGACCATCTTCCTGGCGATACGATAGGTGACATAGGCGAAGGCGCCGGCGACGAGCAGACGGAACATGGTGCAACACTCCTTTGGAGCAGAACCAACCGGGTAAACCGCATTTGGTTCCCTTGCCAATCGTCCACGCGCGCAGTCGGAGATGAGGGTGGGCTACGGGTTTCGCCAGCGCTTTCCCGATGCATTCTCGGGGCACCGGAGGCTGAACCTGGCGTCTGCGGGGTTCGTGTCCTGCCGCATGCCGCCGTGGCGTTCCAGACAGGCTTTGGGGGAAGAAGGCCGGCGCCGCTTGGGAGGAGGAACGAAGCGCCGGCCAAGCGGATAATGAGGTCCGCCGCACAGTTAAGGCTAGCTGAGTCTTTCCCCCGCGTCATCGGGGGATTGTCTTTGTTAAAAACGTACCGACGCGCACGGCCCTATCGGTCACCAGCCGTCACAAGCTTGTCTTGACCATCATCCCGGCAATCTCAATAAACCCGGGAGTTGGCGATCAAAACGCGATCATCTTCCCGCCTCGCCACCCAGCCTTTGCCTGACCAGCGCGACATGGAAATTCGTGCCGAACAACAGCCCCTCATCGTTGAAGTCGTAGCTGGAATTGTGCAGCGGCGCCGAGCCCTCGCCATTGCCGAGGAAGACGAAGCAGCCCGGCACATGGTCGAGGAAGCGGGCGAAATCCTCGGAGGCGGTCATCGGCTCGCGAGCGACGGCGATGTTGCCGGGTTCGAAGACTTGCCTTGCGGCGGCAAATGCTGCATCGACCATTTCAGCATCGTTGCGCAGCGGCACGAACTCCCTGCTGTAATTGACCTCGGCCGCGACATTGTAGGCGGCAGCGGTGCCCTGCGTAATGATGCGCATCTGCCGCTCGATCTCGGCGCTGACCTCGGGGCGGAAGCTGCGCGCATCGCCGAGGATGCGGGCAAGGCCGGGCAGAGCGTTGCGGGTGCCGTCGGTGATCAGCTCGGTCACCGAAACCACCGATATGTCGGCCGGGCTCAGCCGGCGCGAGACGATGGTCTGCAGATTGGTGACCAGCGCGCAGGCGGCGACCAGCGTCTCATTGCCCGCATGCGGCCGCGCGGCATGGCCGCCGAGCCCTTTGAGCACGATCTCGAAGATATCCTCGGCCGACATTATGGGGCCGGCACGGGTCTCGAAATGCCCGATCGGCAAGCCGGGCATGTTGTGCAGGCCGAAGATCTCGTCGAAGGGAAAGCGCTGCATCAGCCCATCGTCGAGCATGGCGAGTGCGCCCCTGCCCCATTCCTCGGCCGGCTGAAAGACGAAGCGCACGGTGCCGTCGAAACCGCCCTCACCTGCCAGCAGCTTTGCCGCGCCGAGCAGCATGGTGGTGTGGCCGTCATGGCCGCAGGCATGCATGATGCCGGGATTGCCGGACCGGTAGGATGCGTCCGATTGCTCTGATATGCGCAGTGCATCCATGTCGGCCCTGAGCGCAATCGCCCGGTTGCCGCTGCCACGCGTCAACGTGCCGACGATACCGGTGCCGCCGACGCCTTCGCTGACGTCATCGAGTCCGAACTCACGCAGTTTGGCAGCGACGAAGGCTGCGGTACGCTTCTCCTCGAAACCGAACTCGGGATGCGCATGCAGATCGCGCCGCCAGAAAATCATTTCCTGCTTCAGCGCATCGCGATCGAGTTCAGACATTCTTTGCCCCTTCTGACCTACTTTGCCAGTTGCGCGGCCACATCAAGCAGGATGTTGGCGCCGGCAACAAGCTCGGCGTCATCGGTGTGTTCGCGCGGACTGTGGCTGATGCCACCGGCGCTCGGCACGAAGATCATGGCCGCCGGTGCGATGCGCGCCAGCATCTGCGCATCATGGCCGGCGCCTGACGTCATGCGCCGGACACCGAGGCCACGGTTTTTCGCGGCGGCCTCGATCAGCTCGACGATGCGCAGGTCGAAGATCACCGGCTCGAAGCGGGCCAGTTGCTCGACCGAAATGACCACGTTCTCGGCAGCGGCAAGCTGCTCGAGATAGGCGGCAAGCGCCGCCTCCGCCGCCTGCAGGCGCTGTTCGTCGGGGTCGCGCAGATCGATGGTGAAGACCGCGCGCGAGGGAATGACGTTGATGGCATTCGGCTCGAAGCGGATCGTGCCGACGGTGGCGACGGTCGGCGCGTTCGAGGCTTTGGTCCGGTCGAGCAGGAAGGTGATGACCCGGGCGGCGGCGTGGCCGGCATCGTTGCGCATCAACATCGGCGTGGTGCCGGCATGGTTGGCGACGCCGTCGATGGTGATGCGCTGCCAGGAAATGCCCTGCAGATTCTCCACCGCACCGATCGGCAAGCCCTCACGCTCCAGCACCGGCCCCTGTTCGATATGCAGTTCGAGGTAGGCGTGCGGCTTGAGGAGGCCGGGCTCCCGGTCACCGGCATAGCCGATGCGGGCGAGTTCCTGCCCCAGCACGCTGCCATCGGTGCCGACGGCCGCCAGCACCGTTTCGGCATCGATGCCGCCGGCGTGGACCAGCGAGCCCATCATGTCGGGTGTGTAGCGTACGCCCTCCTCATTGGTGAAAGCGGCGAGCGCGATCGGGCGCGACGGCGACAAGCCTGACGCCTTCAGCGTCTCGATCACTTCCAGCCCGGCAAGCACCCCGTAACAGCCGTCATAAATGCCGGCATCGATGACGGTGTCGATATGCGAGCCGATGAGCAGCGGCGCCTGCCCGGCATTTTCCGGGCTCTGCCAGATGCCGAAAATGTTGCCGACCCGGTCGATGGCGACATCGAGCCCGGCCTGCCGCAGCCAGCCGACGAAGAGGTCGCGGCCCTGCCTGTCGGTGTCGGAGGCGGCCAGCCGGATCAGCCTGTCCTCGCCGTCGCGACCGACGGCACCGAGTTCGCGGATACGGCCAAGCAGGCGCTGTGCATCGATCGCGATCATGCCGTTGCCTCGGCTTTCATCTTGCCTTCCAGCACATCGGCCGGGCTCATGCCAACCAGCTCGGCATAGCGATGCGGGTCGGTGGCACCTTCGGTGTTGATCACCAGCACCCGCGATTTGCCGTCCAGTCCAAGCTCGGTCGGGTTGTCGGCCATCGCCCGGATCAGCCCGGCAAGACCAACACCGCCGCTTTCGCCGGCGACGATCACCGGATCCCCGGCGGCCGGCCGGGCCAGCCGCCGCATCACCGCGATGGCGTCGGCCTCATCCACCGTCATGAAGGCATCGGCGGCGCGCGCCAGCACCCGCCAGGCTACCGGGGAGGCCTCGTAGCATTCAAGCATGGCCATCACCGTCGGCCGGCCATGCGCGACCTTGACCGGGTGCCCGGCCTGGGCGGCTGCAAAAACACAGGCTGCACGCGCCGGCTCGACCACGATGAAGGTAGGCTTGGCGTCACCGAGCACGATGGCGAGATGACCGGCCAGCGCGGCGGCAATGCCACCGACACCAGCCTGCACAAAGACGTGGGTTGGTGTCCGAGGGAGCTGACGCAGCGCTTCGCGCACGATCGCCGTATAGCCCTGCATGACCAAACCAGGAATCCGTTCATAGCCCGGCCATGAGGTGTCGGACACGACGGTCCAGCCCTTCTCGGCCGAAACCTGGGCGGCCTGCCTGACCGAATCATCATAGTTGCCGTCGACGCGGATCATCTCGGCACCATAGCGGGCGATCGCCGCTATGCGCTCCTCGCTGACGCCGGCGTGGACGAAGATCGCCGCCCGCGCGCCGACGAGTTGCGCGCCTTGCGCAACGGAGCGGCCATGATTGCCGTCGGTCGCACAGGCAAATGTCATCGCCGTGGCGACGGCACCCACTTCGGGCCGATCGAGATCGGCAACATCGACGGGCCGGCCAAGCCGGTTGCCGGCCTCCTCCAGCACCAGGCGAAAAACGGCGTAGGCGCCGCCCAGAGCCTTGAAGCTGCCGAGGCCGAGGCGAAAGCCTTCATCCTTGATATGGATCGCGCTAATTCCGAGTTCGCTGGCAAACGCCGGAAGCGCATGCAGCGGCGTTTTCAGGTGATTGTCGCGATGGGAAAGAAAACGCTCGACCGTGTCAGCGCCGGCCATGCCGAGGATTTCGGCATCGGCCGGATCGAGTGGCAGGCGATGCAGAGTATTGCGATTGAGCAGGAACACTGGCGGGCCTCCTTGGCATTCGGCGAGAATATATTGCAGGATCGGTGCAAAGGGCGCTGTAATATGGCCTCCCAAATGCAAGTTTGTTTCGCCGAGGACCTCTCCATTGCCTGTATCGCCACCCTCGCTCGACAATTTCGATCTCTCCATCCTTGCCATCCTGCAGCGCGACAACACGACGCCGCAGCGGCTGATCGGCGAGGCGGTGAACCTGTCGGCACCGGCGGTGCAGCGCCGCATCAAGCGCATGGAGCAGACCGGCGTCATCGCCGGCAATGTCGCGGTCGTCGAGCCGGCAGCGGTCGGCCAGCCCATCACCATCTTCGTCGAGGTGGAACTCGAGAGCGAACGTGCCGAACTGATCGACGCGGCCAAGCGGCAATTCTCGGCAACCCCCGAGGTTCAGCAATGCTACTACGTCACCGGCGAGGCCGATTTCATCCTGGTCATCACCGTGGCCGACATGGCCGCCTATGAGGCGCTGACGCGAAAACTGTTCTTCGACAGCAACAATGTCCGCAAGTTCCGAACGTTCGTTGCCATGGACCGGGTCAAGGTCGGGTTGACGGTGCCATTGCCCGGCTGAGCGTATCCCTGAACGGTGTGATCCGGCGCGAGACGAGCGGAGTTCTCGCCAACCTTAGCCGGCCGCGCGCAGCCACACCTTGTTGTCGTGGAAGGCAGCACCGCCATAGGGCGCCGGCGCATCGGCGCCGGTCAGAACGTTGATGCCTTCGCCGCGCTCATGCGCGCTGTTTGGCCAGATGCCTTCGGCGATGACGACGCCGCGCTTGATACCGTCAAACAGTTTCGCATGCAGCACGACTTCGCCGCGCGTGTTGCCGACCTCGACACGGTCGCCGTCGGCCAACCCAAGGACTGCGGCATCATCGGGATGCAGAAGCAGTTCCGGCCGGCCCTCCCTGGCCTTGGACACCGGTGTTTCCGAAAAAGTCGAGTTGAGAAAATTGCGCGCCGGCGACGTGGTCAGCCGGAACGGATGCGCTTCGTCGGCGACCTCGATCAGGTCGACATGGTCGGGGAATTCCGGCAGAAGCGCCACCGGGCCGAACAGGCCCATGCTTTTCGGCGGCCGGTTGGGGCGCCGCCTGCCCGGTCCAGTCGGCGCGGAAACGGAATTTTCCGTCGGCGTGGCCGAACCCCTTGATGAAATGCGCGGTGTCGAAGTCCGGCTGCAGGTCGACCCACTTGTCTTCCTTCAAGCTTTCGAAACTACCCAGCCCGCGCTTGCCCAGGATGATGTCGATATGCTGCTGCTCGGTCATGCCGAAGCCCGGGCGATCGGCGACGCCGAGGCGTCCAGCCAATTGCTCGATGACGAAATGGTTGGTGCGCGGCCCTTCCGGCGGCTCTATCAGCTTGGGGCCGAGCGTGATGTGCTGGTTGCCGCCACCCTTGTAGACGTCGTCGTGCTCGAGGAACATCGTCGCCGGCAGCACGACATCGGCAAGCATGGCCGTATCGGTCATGAACTGCTCGTGCACGCAAGAAAACAGGTCGTCGCGCATAAAACCCTGTTTCACCAGCCGCTGCTCCGGCGCGACATTCACCGGATTGGTGTTCTGGATCAGCATCGCCGTCACCGGCGGGCCGCCATAAAGCGCGTCGCTGGCTCCGGTCAGCACCGGGCCGATGCGCGAATGGTCGAGATGGCGGATCGAGGGATCGCGCATCCTGGTGCCTTCCAGAACTTCCTGGTTGAGCTTGAAGATGCCGGAGTTGGAATGGAAGGCGCCGCCGCCCTCATATTGCCAGCTGCCGGTGACAGCCGCGATGCAGGACGCTGCATGCATGTTGACGGCGCCATTGCGCTGGCGCGCGAAGCCGTAGCCGAGGCGGAAATAGGTCTTTTTAGTCGTGCCGACGAGGCGGGCGAAGGCCTCGATCTCGGCGACCGTCAAGCCGGTGATCCCGGCCGCCCAGTCCGGCGTGCGCGTCTCGAGATGCGCTTCCAGCCCTTTCGGGTCGTCCGTGTACTTTTCGAGATAGGCGCGGTCGGCCATGCCTTCCCTGAACAGCACATGCATGACCGCGCAGGCCAGCGCGCCATCGGTGCCCGGCTTCAGCACCAGGCCGAGATCGGCCTGCTTCATCGTCGCATTCTCATAGACGTCGATGACGACGATCTTCGCGCCGCGCTCCTTGCGCGCCTTGATGGCGTGCGTCATGACGTTGACCTGCGTCACCACCGCATTGGTGCCCCAGATCACCACGCAATCGGATTTCGCCATCTCGCGCGGGTCCGGCCCGCGCAAGGCGCCGGCGCCCATCATCCAGCCGGTCCAGGCGAGATTGGTGCAGATCGAACCGAAAAAGCCGGAGTATTTCTTGGCGTGGCGCAGCCGGTCGATGCCGTCGCGCTGCACCAGCCCCATCGTGCCGGCATAATAATAGGGCCAGACCGTCTCCGAGCCGTATTTCTCCTCGGCCGCAATGAATTTTTCGGCGACGAGGTCGAGCGCCGCCTCCCAGCTTGCTTCTTTCCAGGCGCCGTCGCCCTTGGAACCGGCGCGGATCAGCGGCTTCAGCAAACGGTCGGGATGATGGACGCGGTCGGCATAGCGGGCAACCTTGGCGCAGACGACACCGGCCGTGTAGCTGTTGGACTTGGCGCCATGGACGCGGCCGATGCGGTTGCCGTCAAGCAACTCGACCTCGAGCGCGCAGGTCGAGGGGCAATCATGCGGACAGGCCGAATGGCCGATGCGAAGCTTGGCGTGTTGGTTCATGGGGCGAGGTTAACCGGTTCCGGACGCGGCGTGTAGGGCCAGATCTTACCCTCCCCTTGAT
>NZ_RZTF01000182.1:10178-12271 GCF_004023175.1 Mesorhizobium sp. M7A.F.Ca.MR.362.00.0.0 | reverse complement strand
GAGGCGGCACGGGCACATCGCGATTTGGATCTGGCTGTCTTGGCTGTGGCATCGAACTATCTCCGTTCAGTCGGAACAACTCGTGCGCCGTGGCATGGTTCCTGGCAGAATCCAGCGAGATCGTTACGCCCTCGGGACACGAGTATGTTGGTCCGCCCAGGTGAAGGCGCAAAAGTTGCAGATCGTTCGGAACCGGTCGGATTTTCGAGCCGTTGTCGTCGACAGGGATCAAGGAGAAGCGTGATGAAGGACAAGGAAGGAAATATCGACCATACATTGCCGCAGGTCGCCATCGACGATCAGCAGGTGCGACAATTGGCGGCCACGACCGATTTGCCGTCCAGGCAGGCTCGCGAACTGGTGCGCCGTCACGGCAACGACCCCCGGAAGCTGGAAGAGTTGGCGAAATCGATCAACGCCACCAATTGAGTCAAGGCCAATGGACACCACGGCGCATGCCGCTGGCGTCAGATTTCGAGCAAGGCGTAGGGGCGGCCGCTTGGCTTGGCCACATGCATGGCGACGTTGTAGACCTTGGCTCCGCCAGGTGTTTGACCTTCGTAAGAACCGCGATGTGCATGACCGTGCACGACAGCATTAACCTGGAATCGATCGATCGTCTCCGCCAGGCGTGAAGAGCCCAGAAATGGAAATATCTCCGGCGGTTCTCCCGCGACTGTGTCGGCAATTGGCGCGTAGTGGAGGATCACCAGTGTGCGCTTCGCCCGCACCTGGCGCATCGCATTTTCAAGTCGCATTGCCTCGTTCACGCTTTCCGCGACCATCGTCTTGATCGCCGGTTCACCGAATGAGCCGAGCATGCGTGACCCGAAGCCGCCTATGAATCCCTTCACGCCGACAAAACCCACCTCCTCGATTTCAACTGCCTGCCCGTCGAGGAGATGAACATGCGCCTGGCGCAGGATCTTCGTGACGTCTTCCACCGCACCAGACTCGTAGTCATGATTGCCGAGCACCGCCACGACCGGGATCGAGCAGTTGCGCAGATCCTCGGCCAGCATCTCCGCTTCACGAGGCTTGCCGAGATTGGTCAGATCTCCCGTGAGAACGAGAATGTCGGCTTCGCTCGATATCTCGCCGAAGAGGTCGCGATACGAGGTTTGCGCATCTTCCCGCACATGGAGATCCCCGACCGCGGCAACTTTGAGTGCGCGTGCGCCCTCCTTGGGCGCGCTGCTCTTGACGGGATCAGCCATCACGGAATTCTCCCACACCACCGACGCCGGCGAAGCCCCATTCCTTGACGTCGATTTCGTAATCGGTTTGCGAAAGCAGCCGCCCACGGCAGATCTTCATCCTTGGAGACGGCAACTGCCGTTGCTTGGCGAGGCGGTCGAGCAATTCATCGAGCAGCCACGCCGGGATATGATCGCGCTCGCTCGGATAGATCCACCTGAAATTGATAAGCTGCATCAACAGAACCTCCCAGTGAACCTCCAGATAAGAAAGCAGCCGGTGCCAATCGATCTGATCGCCCGCCTTGAGAATCGTATGAGCGATATCGGCGCCATCGTGTCGCCCTCTGTCCTGGATAAAGCATTTGGACCAGATGAGTTCGGTCGGGCCGATGATCCGCACCCTGCTGCCCAACAGCTCTGTTTGGCGGGCGTGTTCCAGCCACAGGTCGCCAACAGGCACCGTGCCGTTGGCCGAGCCGAATATGACGTCGAAGAAATGCGTGCCCTTGAACACCTTGCCGAGCCACCGGTCATCCTCGATTTCGACGGCATATCCAAGCTGCTTGAAATGGGCGAGGATCCGCGCGTAGTCGCCTGCCTTGCAGAAGATATCGAGGTCCTTGGTCTGGCGGGTGACACCCGTATAAGCGCTTACCGCGTAGGTCCCGGCGACCAGAAAGGGTATGTCGGTGGCGGTAAGCTCACGGATTGCTTCCGTGTAAAATACCTCCGCCTCGGCATTTTTGAGCGTCGGCGCCGCTTTTGCATCGATCTTGGGAAGCGAGACCAGAACGTTTTCAGGCAATGGACCATTGGTCATGAAACGATGACTCCGAATCCGGCAACCGGCAGTCGCCCGCTGTGGTAACAACGTGAACCTCGCCTGGTTCCGCT
>NZ_RZTF01000182.1:3547-10168 GCF_004023175.1 Mesorhizobium sp. M7A.F.Ca.MR.362.00.0.0 | reverse complement strand
GCCAAGGTTCATTCTCGTCACGTACTGGAAATTTCGGGATCGCGCCTGCCGACGCAAGCCGCCCCAACGTCCTCGCCGGCAGCGTAATGTCGCCTCGAGATCGGCCCATGCCATCGCCAATGTCCATTGGCCCAAATTTGAAACACCAGGTGGGTGATCGATCTAGATTGTTTTAGAGTTTATTGGACTTACCCGATCGGCACAAAGCTGAAGCCGGGGCGCTTGACTTAACCGCACCCGATCGGCGTTCGCTAAGCATCATCAGGATCCATCAAGGCATGACCCCCTCGCCTCCCTTTCTCGGCTTTCCAGACCGTCTCGCAGATGGTCACATGCCCCGCGCGGTGATCTTCGGGGCCGGTCACGGCAGCACTTATCCCGGCAAGGACAGCCGCGGCCATGCCTTGGCGGCGGATGCGATCCGCGTTGCGAGCCAGGACGATGCCGCGTTCGTCGAGCACTGGGATTTCGATCTCGGCGGCCCGCTGTTCGACGGCAAGCCGGCCTCTTGCATCGACGCCGGCGATATCTTGACCACCATGCATGACAATGCCGGCAACAGGGTCAGGATCGAGGCAAAAACGCGCGAAATCCTGGCATTGCCGGCCGTGCCGATCCTGATCGGCGGCGACTGTTCCATGAGTTCCATGACCATTCCCTTCCTCGCCGGCTTTGCGGAGCACGGGCCGGTCTGGGTCCTGCAGATCGACGCCCATATCGACTGGCGCGACGAGGTGTATGGCGAACGCCACGGCTATTCGAGCCCGATGCGCAGGGCGAGCGAGATGCCGCATGTCGCAGGCATGGTGCAAGTCGGCCTGCGCAGCGTCGGCAGCGCACGCATCACCGAGATCGAAGCGGCACGGCGCTATGGCAGCCACTTCGTGACCGCCCGCGAGGTTCACGCTCAGGGCGTCGAAGCCGCGCTCCGGCATATTCCGGAAGGCGCGCGGGTTGTCGTCACCCTCGACTGCGACAGCCTCGATCCAAGCGTCATGCCGGGCGTGGCGGCGCGTACACCCGGCGGCCTAACCTACATGCAGGTGATCGACCTGATCGCCGGCCTCGGCAGACGGGCCCGGATCGCAGGATTCGACCTTGTCGAGTTCTATCCTCCGGCCGACATTGACCGCCTGTCAGCGCTGACCGCCGCGCGCCTTCTCGTCAATGTGGTCGGCACCGTCGTCCGGCAGGTTTGATATCAAAACCCTGCTTTTCGCCGCAGACCGGCCCAAAGGCGCGTGAGCGAGCTTGCGGTTGAAATGCCCTTTTCCACACCTGGGTACTCGATCCTGCCTTGTCCGGCCGGCTCGTCGCTCCAGACCAAGTTGAAAGCAATGCCCTTGAGCCCAAGCTCCCCGATCCGGCGTACGATCGTCTCCTGCAGATAGATATCGGATATTCGCACCCCATCGGCACGCTCGGGCAGCTTGAATATCTCGGTACCGCCGATTGCGTCCGCTCGAAGGACGAGGCTTTCGATCACCATTATGCCGCCATCGTCAAAGCGAACGATCTTTGAACGTTCCTCATCCAGCGCATCGATCACGGTGGTGACATTGAAGAGCGATATTGGCTCGTCAGCACGAAGCGGCAGGAATTCACCGTACGGTTCGAGGGTTGGCCGAAGCAACTTCAACGCCCTCGCCCGCAGGATGAGCACATGCTCGCCAAGCCATGGAAAATCTGAATATTGCCGGAGCGTACCGTCCTCGTGTTCGCACAGGATCTCCATCCTGGGCGGATGCCATTGTGTCTGCTTCCGGCCGCAGAGCGTCGAAAACAGCTGGTAGTCGTCCGCTTGTCCAGGAAGGACCCATTCCTGTCCTTCGACCACACTCAGGACATAGATATTCATCCGATCCCCCGCACATCATTGCCTTGGTAGGCTCGGCCTGCTGCGCGGCTCTTCGCGCGCGTTCTCACCGCTGGTCCGCGACAGCCGTTTGCGGCACCGGCGGCAATTCGGGTGCATCCATCCCCTTGAAAGGGTCACGCCAGGCGCCGATGTCTTCAAGCCGACGGTACCAGCGGCTGACAGAGGAATAATCGTCGAGCGGCAATCTGGCGGCTTCGTTGAACGGCAGGAAGGTCGCCATTCGAAAATCGGCATAGGAAACCGAATTCCCGACCAGCCACTGCCGCTCGGCAAGCACGGCGTCGAGTATTGCCGCGGCCGTATGGAATTGGTTTAGGCCCTCCTCCACCCGCTTCTGATCGATCGGGCCGATGCCGTACCGCTGTTTGGTCCCACGTTCGAAATGCACCATGTCGCAAGCGAATGCGAAGTGCTCCTTGCCCCAGCTCAGCCAGCGGATCATCTCGGGTTCGTCATCGCCGGTGCGCCAGAAATCCGAATGCGCATCGCGCGAGAGCCGGCAGGCTATGGCGTCTGCCTCCCAGAGGCTTTTTCCCTCTTCTTCCGCGAGGATGGGCAGCGAGAGATTGGGATTTAACCGGCGAAATTTCTCCGCTTGCCCCGGAGCGAATGGCGAGGCAAATTCAAATTCGACTTTCGCGTCGAGGTAGCGTGCCACCGCGAGCGCGAGCCGAGGGTTCGGATTGCGGCTGAAATACAGCTTCATTGGGCACCGACGGTCTGAGCGACCACGCCATAGTCGATCATGGGCGGTCTCTATGCAGCTTCGAAGCCAGCTCGAGCGTCCATGTATCCTGACGGACTGGGCTCGCTTTTCATCATCGTTTTTCGCCAAGCTTCCTGCTCGGCATTTATCAGAGCCAATTCCCAAACACAGGCAACAACAGGTCTCTTTACCGTATCCATCGGTTCGGCGGCGGAATACAGCTTCCGATAGATATGCTGACAAAGCACCGAACCTTGTATCCACCAGTGAACCGAGATGGAAACACCCAGCTCGCCAGGATGAATAATCACAAAGCCCATGCCATTGTCGTCACCCTCGTCCACCACACGCGGCAGAACCTCCTGTCGCACGAATGACTGTGCCAGGGTCACCATGGGTCCGTCGACCTTCTTGTTGTCTGCGACGAGGCCATAGACTTTGAGCTTGAGACCGCCAATGTCCCATTGGCCCAAATTCAAAACACCACGTGGATGGTAGATCTCGATTGTTTCAGAATTCACTGGGCTCACTCCAATTCAGCCATTCGCGCACGACGCTGCAGCAGACGTACCTGATAGCTCAGAACACGCTTCGCGGCAGGCTCGATCAACATCACGCTAGGCTTATCGATAAACTCACCATCGAAATCCACCGGGCTTGCAAGGCCATGCCAGGGTTCGATGCAAAGAAATGGCGCGCCGCCGGGTTTGGACCAGATACCCAATTCCTGGAATCCCTGCCACAACATCTCGATCGCGGGACCGCTCTCGGCAGCGTAGCGCACGCTGGAACTGACGGGCCGATCCATGATCACCGCGTCCTCGCCGAAGAGCCTTTCGGAGAGTGCCAGCCTTTTGCCTTCCACAGGCGTCGGTTGTGGCGCTTTCAGCAGCAGGCCGTCCTTCAGGCGGCGGATCGGCGCTTGCTCGGCGGAGGCAAAGGTCAGCTGGTAATCCGTCTTGGCCAGATCCGGAAGCAAAGGCCAATTGAACGCCGGGTGCGCCCCGATCGATGCCGGCAGCGGCTCATCGCCGGTGTTGGTGATGTCGAAGGTCACATCAAGCTGATGGCGGTCCAGCGTGTAAGTCACTGCCAGGCGAAAGGCGAAGGGGTAGTGCGCGCGGGTATCGGCATCGTCGGTGAGCACCAACGTGCAGGATCGTGGTCCCCTCTGCGCCCAGGCGAACGGCTTGTCGCGCGCGAAGCCGTGCTGGGTCATCGGATAGGTCTGGCCGCGATGGCGCAGTTGGTCGCCCTTCAGCCGGCCGACGATTGGAAACAGCACCGGCGAGTGACGCCGCCATTCCGGACCGGCCTGCCACAGAAACTCTGTGCCGTCGGCATCGCGTAGGGAGACAAGTTCGGCGCCCTGCCCGACAACAGTCGCCGAGATGCCGTCACCGTGAAGCGTCAGGCTGTCCTGTTCCATGCGTCCTCGCGGCTATCTGGCGTGGCCGGCAGGCTAGCAAAAGGGGACGTGCGAACTCAAGAGCGGCAGATTTACATCGCGTCTCAGTCAGCCGCGATGAACGATCCACCGCACATGGCAAATGCTGCCTCAAATAAAAAACCGTGGCCGGAGGTTTCCCTCCGGCCACGATAAGTTGCGAAATGTTGCCTGCTACGGTCCGGATTACTCGCGTTCGCCGGTGAAGTTCAGCAGCAGCTGGAAGATGTTGATGAAGTTCAGATAGAGCGAGAAGGCGCCGAAGACGGCAAGTTTCTGGCGCGATTCCGCGTCGAAATTCTCGGCATACTGTTCTTTGATCGTCTGCGTATCCCAGGCGGTCAGGCCGATGAACACGGCGATGCCGATCACCGAGATGGCGAACTGCAGCGCGGTCGAGCCGAGGAAGATGTTGACGATGCTGGCGATCACCACGCCGATCAGGCCCATGATCAGGAACGACGAGAACTGGGTCAGGTCGCGCTTTGTCGTGTAGCCGTAGAGACTGGTGGCGCCGAACATGGTGGCGGCGATGAAGAAGGTGCGCGCGATGCTGGTTCCGGTGAAGACCAGGAACACGGAGGCGAGCGACAGGCCCATGACCGCGCAGAAGGCCCAGAACATCGCCTGGGCACTCGCCGCCGACATGGTCTGCATTTTAAACGAGAACAGCAAGACGAAGGCGAGCGGTGCCAGCATCACCACCCATTTCAGCGGGCTGGAGAAGATCGGCACGTAGAGCGCCGGCGTCGATGAGATCATGAAGGCGACGAGGCCGGTGACCACCAGGCCGACGCCCATGTAGTTGTAGACGCGCAGCATATGCTGGCGCAGGCCCTCGTCGAAGATGGCTCCGGTTTGGGCGCCGGCGCCGACGCGATATCCCAGATTGGGGGTGTTCATTTGCGTTCTCCTTTGTGGATCGATCAGTAAAGCGTCTTGGCAAGCGTCTCGGCGGCGCGGTCGAGGTCGTGGACCTCGCTTCGTCCGACCACCGCATAGGCGACATCGCCGATCTGGAAATAGGCCGACGAAATGTCGCCCGAGGGCGCTATCGTCGGCTTGACGACGTCGAAGGTTCCGGGCCGGATCGCAAACAGCGACACCAGCCCCATGTCTTTCGTCTCGACCGCCATCTCGACGCTCGGCCCAAAGCGCGACGGATAGATCTGCACGTCGCGCACCCTCCAATCCGTCGGCAGCGACGGAATGACGATGGCAGTGGCGGCGCGGATTTCGCCGGCGTTGTAATTGGGCGTTTCCGCCTGCGATGGCATGCTCTCGCGCACCAGCGTCGTCCTGTGGGCCTGCACCGCCTCGTCGACATAGGCGGGCGGCTGCGGCGAGGCGACGACCTTGGTCACCGACATCGGCCCGATGATGCCGTTTGCCAGCCAGCCGGCGGCGACGAAGCCGGCGACCGCCGCCGCGCGTTGCAGCACGCCGAAGAGCCGGCCGCGGGCAAGCCCCCTCTCCAGCCGCCGCGCGGCATCGGCGGTCGCGGGGCGCGCCATGCCCTTGGAGCCGGCAAGCGCCACGCGCAGTTCATCGCGGGTCCTGAGATCCGACATCACGCGCGCCGCCGCCTCCGGGCGAGCGGACAAGAATGCTTCGACCTCGATGCGGCGGGTGACGTCGACCTGGTCGTCGACATAGGCGTCGAGGTCGATATCGGTCACGGGATCGACAGTTGCGGTCATGACGGGCCTCCAACGATCCTGAGGTGGTTTTTTGCCTTCGCCGGCTCCTCCATCTCGCGCAGTGCGGCGCGCGCCCTGCCGATGCGGGACATCAGCGTGCCGAGCGGCACGCCGCTGGCATCGGCGGCCTGTTGATAGGAGAGGCCTTCGATGGCGACGAGGTGCAGCGCTGAACGCTGTTCTTCCGGCAGGCTGAAAAAAGCCTCGCGCACCTGCGCCAGGCGCACCGAATGCTCCTGTGGTGCCGGCGTGCTGCCGTCGGCCAGGTATCCAGCCTGTTCGACGCGCGACGCTTCGGACTTGCGGGACCGCATCTTGTCGATGAAGGTGTTGTGGACGATCGACAGCAGCCACGCGCGCAGGTTTCCGCCGGAGCGGAACGTGCTGCGCCGCTCATAAGCGCGCACCAGCGCGTCATGGACAAGATCCTCGGCGTCGGTGCTGTCGCGCGTCAGCGAGCGCGCATAGCGACGCAGCGAACCGAGCTGTCCTATGATGTCAAAGCGTGGCACCGGCGGTTTCATGTCCTGTTTACGGAGCATGTAGGGATTTTAATCCCTGCCCTGCCAATTTTTTCCCTTTGAGGACATCGTTCGAATGTAACGATTGTTGCCGGCATCAATTTTATCATTGGTATCGGCACAATGTGCGATGCCCGGTAGATCGTGCCTACTTCACACGCCTCTTCTCCAGCTTCCTCGCCAGCGTCCGGCGGTGCATGCCCAACCGTCGTGCTGTCTCGGAAATGTTGAAGTCGGCCTCCACCAGCATTTCGTGGATGCGCTCCCATTCGAGGTTCTTTATCGAGGTTGGTCGCTCGGCGAGCGGCACCGAAGCATTGCCTTCGACCTGGCCGAAAGCCGCTTCAATGTCGTCTGTATTGGCGGGG
>NZ_RZTF01000182.1:0-3539 GCF_004023175.1 Mesorhizobium sp. M7A.F.Ca.MR.362.00.0.0 | reverse complement strand
GATACTGGCAGGCGCCGAGCTTGATCGCCTCGACAGCGGTGGCGATGCTTGCAAAGCCGGTCAACACGACGATCCGCATTTCAGGATCGTGCTCGTGCAGCGCCCTGACGCATTCCAGGCCCGAGCCGCTGGCGAGCTTGAGATCGACGACGGCATATTGGAAGGCAACGGTGCCGATCAGCGCATGCACGCCGTCGACGCTCCGGCAGCTATGCGTTTCGTAGTCACGCCGTTCGAAAGACCGGCGCAGTGCGTTGGCAAAGGCGATGTCGTCCTCGACGATCAACAGCGTGCGTTTAGTCGGCATTGTGCCCTCGCGGAGACAGAGCAGCCAGCGGCAGATGCAACGTAACCGAAGCTCCCCCCTCGGTTCTATTTCTTACGGTGACGGTACCCCCCAGCTTGCGGATGACATTGACGACCAGAAACAGGCCGAGCCCGCTACCTGGCCGGTTCTTGGTCGACGTGTAGGGCTTGCCGAATTCTGCAAGCATGGCTTCTTCAAATCCCGGTCCCGCGTCGACAACTTCGACGATGAGATCGTCCGCGTGGCGGCTGACGATCAACCCGACCCATAGAGGCGACGCTTCAAGTGCGTTGTCCAGTACATTGAACATCACCTGTTTGAGCGCGGGATCGGAAACGATCTCCTGGTTGGCGCCGAAACGCTTGGTGTATTCGAAGCCTTGCGGCAGCCGTATCGATTTCCATTCGGCCACCAGCTCCGCCAGGAAGGCGTCGACGGAGGTGCGAACCGTGCCTTCGCCACGCAATTCGCCCGACGACATCAGGATTCCCGAAACGATCTTCTTGCAACGGTCCAACTGGCCCTGCATCTCCCGGATTTCCTGCGCCAGATCCGGATCGGCCTCGAGAGCCGGCATGCGCTGCCAGTCGTTGAGGATGACGGAAAGCGTGGCCAGCGGCGTGCCAAGCTCATGCGCGGCACCGGAGGCGAGCAGGCCCATCCTGACGATGTGAGCCTCCTCCGCCGACTGCTGGCGCAAATCCGCAAGATGGGCGTCGCGGGTGCGGATGTTGTTCTGGACCCTGGTGATGAACAGCACCAGAAGCGTTGCCGCCAGGACGAAACAGATGAACATGCCCTGGATGTGCAGGCTGAACAGCCCGGCACCGTGTGCAGCGGGCAGGCTGATCTCACGGTAGAAGGTGGTCAGCGCGATGAAGCACGTGCTTGCAATGAAGACAAGCGCCCAGACCGACCATGTCTCCAGCAGCACCGCGCCCAGGATGACCTGGAGCAAGTAAAGCGAAATGAAGGGATTGGACGCGCCGCCGCTCAGGTAAAGCTGGACCGTCAACGCGGTGACGTCGAGCAGCAGCCCAAGAAACAGCTCGGTGTTGGTGATCGCGTCCTGGCTGCTGTTCCGGCGCAGGCTGGCGACATTGAGAGCGATCAGCAGCAGGATCACCACCGCCATCGGCACCAGCGGCAGGCCGATGCCAAGCGCGTAGCGGACGAACAGGATCGTCACGATCTGACCACCGACCGCGATCCAGCGCAGTTGGATCAGAAGCAGGAAATTCTGTTTGTTGGTCTTGTCGTGCAGAGTCATTGGGCCGGGAGGTCCCCAGCCCTGGCCAAGCAGGTCACTCAAGCGGGCGTCCGATCCAGGCGCTGGTTGAGCCTCAGCGCAAGCAACGTGCATAGCGCTCCCGACAACAGATAGGCGCCTGACGAGATCAGCCCGAAATGGGCGGACAGGAACAGGGCGACAATGGGGGCAAAGCCGGCGCCGAACAGCCAGGCGAGGTCCGAGGTCAGCGCAGCACCTGTATAGCGGTAGGTCTTTGAAAAATTCGAGGCGAGTGCTCCTGAAGACTGGCCGAACGACAGGCCGAGCAGGACGAAGCCCAAGACCATGAAGACGGACTCTCCGACGAAGCCGCCATCGAGCAGCTGTGGCGCGAAACCGCTGAACACGGAGATGGCCACCGCCGAGCCTCCGAGCAAGGGCCAGCGTCCGACCCGGTCGGCGACGAAGCCCGAGATCGCGATTGCCGCCAGGCCGAAGAAGGCTCCGATCGTCTCGATGACCAGGAACCGTGCTGGTCCCTCGCGCGTGAACAGGAAGATCCAGGACAGAGGAAACACCGTCACCATGTGGAACAGGGCGAAGCTCGCCAGCGGCGCGAAGGCGCCGAGCACGACAGTGCGCCCTTCGGCGCGCAACGTCTCGCGGACGGAAGTCGGCTCCAGTTCCTGGCCTTCGAACAGTTTGGTGTATTCCGGCGTCACCACGATGCGCAGCCGTGCGAACAGGGCGACGACATTGATGGCGAAGGCGACGAAGAACGGGTAGCGCCAGCCCCAGCTGAAGAAGTCTTCGGCCGACAGGTTGCCGACGAAATATGCAAACAGGGCGCTGGCAACGATGAGCCCGAGTGGTGCGCCCAGCTGCGGGATCATCGCATACCAGCCGCGGCGCTTTTCGGGCGCATTCAACGCCAGCAGCGAGGCAAGTCCGTCCCATGTCCCGCCCAGCGCCAGTCCCTGACCGATCCGGAACATGGCCAGCAGCCAGGCCGAAGCCTGGCCGATCTGGTCGTAACCGGGCACGAAGGCGATCGACACAGTCGAGGTCCCCAGCAGGAACAGCGCGATGGTGAGCTTGGCGCTGCGGCCGTAGGCGCGGTCGAGCGCGGTGAAGATCGCCGTCCCGATCGGCCGCGCGATGAAGGCAAGCGCGAAGATGGCGAAGGAGTAGAGCGTGCCGGTCAACGGGTCGGCATAAGGAAATACGAGCTTCGGAAAAACGATGACGGAAGCGATCGCGTAGACGAAGAAGTCGAAGAATTCCGACGTCCTGCCGATGATGACGCCAACGGCGATTTCGCCGGGCTTCACCTCATGATGCCGCGCGTTGATCCGTCTTGCGTCGGCTTCGATCTTCGAAGTTGGGCTCACAGCACTCTCCGTTGCCCCGCCGCGGTCTCATACGATCGCTTGCCATGTGCGCGGGCCAGGTGCTTTGATGACGCCTGCCGCGTCATTGCGGCATTGGACAAATTGTCCAATGCCTTCATTGTCGCGGTACGGTTAGCACTGGGGGGAACAACCGACAGGTCATACATTGAGCCGTCTCCGTACCCTTTTCCTGCTGCCCCTGCTGGCATCGCTCGGCTCCTGCAGCATGGTCGTCATGAACCCTGCCGGCGACGTCGCCGCGCAGCAGCGCGACCTGCTGATGGTGTCCACGGCACTGATGCTGATCGTCATCATACCGGTCATGGCTCTCACCATATTCTTTGCCTGGCGATACCGCCAGTCCAACCGCGAGGCGCGCTACGAGCCGGATTGGGACCACTCGACCCACCTCGAACTCGTCATTTGGGCTGTGCCGCTTCTGATCATAATCTGCCTGGGCGCAGTGACCTGGATGGGCACCCATCTGCTCGACCCCTATCGCCCGATCGGACGTGTAGCGGCCGGCAAGCCGCTGCCGCCGGACGTGCGCCCGCTTGAGGTCGAGGTCGTCGCGCTCGACTGGAAATGGCTGTTCATCTATCCGCAGTAC
>NZ_RZTF01000181.1:5707-12320 GCF_004023175.1 Mesorhizobium sp. M7A.F.Ca.MR.362.00.0.0 | reverse complement strand
ACCGGTTCCGTCGCCAAAGATGCGACGGGACACTTTCGAGATATTGCGAACTCTCCTGTCAAATCCGCAAAGTACAAAAGAACAAAAGGAATAAACACAATGGATATGGCCGTTATCGGAATCGGAATTTTGTTCTTTGCCCTTTGTTTCGCCTACATAAAATCTTGTGACGCGCTCTAGAGCGAGGCTGAAAAAATGATCGTCGACTATATTCTCGGTGGCGGCGTTACGCTGTTCCTGCTCGCCTACCTGACATACGCCCTCGTTCGTCCAGAACGCTTCTGAAGGCACGGAAAGCCACACCCATGACACTGAACGGTTGGATACAGATCCTGGTCTATTGCGGGATCGTCGTTTTGCTGGTGAAGCCGCTCGGCGGCTACATGCACCGCGTCTTCAACGGCGACCGCACGCTGCTTTCGCCGGTCCTTCGCCCGCTTGAGCGTGGGCTTTATCGTATTTGCGGAACCAGCGAACGCGAGGAACAGCACTGGACCACCTACGCGGTCGCCCTACTGCTCTTCAATCTCGCCGGCTTCCTGGTGCTTTATGCCCTGCAGCGCCTGCAGGGCAGCCTGCCTTACAACCCTGCCGGCATGACAGCGGTTGAACCAGGGTTGGCCTTCAACACCGCCGCCAGCTTCATGACCAACACCAACTGGCAGAACTATGGTGGCGAGAGCACGATGTCCTATCTCGTGCAGATGGCCGGGCTGACGGTGCAGAACTTCGTTTCGGCGGCCACCGGCATTGCCATCGCCATTGCGCTGATCCGCGGCTTTGCCCGGGCGTCCGGCAAGTCGATCGGCAATTTCTGGGTCGATATGACCCGCTCCACACTCTATCTGCTGCTGCCGTTCTGCATCGTGCTGACGCTGGTCTATGTCTGGCTCGGCATGCCGCAGACGCTCGGCGCCTACGTCAACGCCACGACGCTGGAAGGCGCGCAGCAGACCATCGCCGTCGGCCCGGTCGCTTCGCAGGTGGCCATCAAGATGCTCGGCACCAATGGCGGCGGTTTCTTCAACGCCAATGCCGCGCACCCGTTCGAGAACCCCGACGCGATCTCCAACCTGATCCAGATGGTGTCGATCTTCGCCATCGGCGCCGCCTTGACCAATGTCTTCGGCCGCATGATCGGCAACCAGCGCCAGGGCTGGGCGATCCTCTCGGCCATGGGCGTCATGTTCATCGCCGGTGTCGCCATCTGCTACTGGGCGGAAGCCGCCGGCAACCCGCTGGTGCATGCGCTGGGCATCGACGGCGGCAACATGGAGGGCAAGGAGAGCCGCTTCGGCATCGCCCTGTCGGCGCTGTTTGCCGTCATCACCACGGCCGCTTCCTGCGGCGCCGTCAACGCCATGCACGGCTCCTTCACCGCGCTCGGCGGCATGATCCCGATCATCAACATGCAGCTTGGCGAAGTCATCGTCGGCGGTGTCGGCGCGGGCCTCTACGGCATCCTGATGTACATCGTCGTCGCCGTCTTCGTCGCCGGCCTGATGGTTGGCCGCACGCCCGAATATCTGGGCAAGAAGATCGAGGCCAAGGAGGTCAAGATGGCGATGCTGGCCATACTGTGCCTGCCGCTGGCGATGCTGATCTTCACGGCCATCGCCGTCGTGCTGCCGACCGGCGTGGCGTCGATGGGCAATGCCGGCCCGCACGGCTTCTCAGAAGTCCTCTATGCCTACACTTCGGCGGCGGCCAACAACGGTTCGGCCTTTGGCGGCCTCAGCGGCAACACGCCCTGGTACAACATCACCATCGGCATCGGCATGCTGATGGGACGCTTCCTGGTCATCATCCCGGCGCTGGCCATTGCCGGCTCGCTGGTGGCGAAGAAAACGGTTCCGGCTTCTGCAGGCACCTTCCCGACCGATGGCCCGCTGTTCGTCGGACTGCTGGTCGGCGTCATCCTGATCGTCGGTGGCCTCACCTTCTTCCCGGCGCTCGCCGTCGGGCCGATCATCGAGCACCTGGCGATGGCTCACGGGCAGACCTTCTGAGACCGTCATGTCCTGGTTCAATGCCATGCGCCGCAAGGTCGGCCACAGGGACGATCCCGGAAAGGAGGAGAGACCTCCTCCTTTCCCGACCCTGTCGACGTTTCTCGGCCTTGCGGCAGTCATGCTCGTCCTCTGGCTGCTGGCCTACGGGCCGCCGCATTTCCTTTCGGCATCCGATCATCCGGTGCCGTCCAACAACACCGAAGCCGGAGCTTCAAAATGAGCAACTCGAAATCAGCCAGCATCATGGATGCCAGCATCCTGCTTCCCGCCATCGGCGGCGCCTTCCGCAAGCTCGACCCGCGCACGTTGGCCAGAAATCCGGTGATGTTCGTCGTTGCCGTCGTCTCGGCGCTCACCACGGTGCTGTTCGTCAAGGACCTAGTCACCGGAGGCGGCAATCTCGGCTTCACGCTGCAGATCATCATCTGGCTGTGGTTCACCGTGCTGTTCGCCAACTTCGCCGAAGCGGTCGCAGAAGGCCGCGGCAAGGCGCAGGCGGATTCGCTGCGCAAGGCACGCACCGAGACCCAGGCCAAGCTCTTGACCGGTGAGGACCGCACCAAATACAAACTCGTGCCCGGCACCAGCCTCAAGGTCGGCGATGCCGTCCTGGTCGAGGCCGGCGACATCATCCCGTCGGACGGCGAAGTGGTCGAGGGCGTCGCGTCGGTCAATGAGGCGGCGATAACAGGCGAATCGGCGCCGGTCATCCGCGAATCCGGTGGCGACCGTTCGGCGGTCACCGGTGGCACCCAGGTGCTGTCAGACTGGGTCCGCGTCCGCATCACCGCCGCCTCCGGCCATACCTTCCTCGACCGCATGATCTCGCTGGTCGAAGGTGCCGAGCGCCAGAAGACGCCGAACGAGATCGCGCTCAACATCCTGCTCGTCGGCATGACGCTGATCTTCGTGCTGGCCACCGCGACGATCCCGAGTTTTGCCTCCTACTCGGGCGGCTATATCTCGGTGACCGTTCTGGTGGCGCTGTTCGTCACCTTGATCCCGACCACGATCGGCGCGCTGCTTTCGGCCATCGGCATCGCCGGCATGGACCGCCTGGTGCGATTCAACGTGCTGGCCATGTCGGGCCGCGCCGTGGAGGCCGCAGGCGACGTCGACACGCTGCTGCTCGACAAGACCGGCACGATCACACTCGGCAACCGCCAGGCGACGCAGTTTCGCCCGGTCAAGGGCGTCACCGAACAGGAACTGGCCGACGCGGCTCAGCTAGCCTCGCTCGCCGACGAGACGCCGGAAGGCCGCTCCATCGTCGTGCTGGCCAAGGAGAAATACGCCATCCGCGCCCGCGACATGGCAACGCTGCACGCCACTTTCGTGCCCTTCACAGCGCAGACCCGTATGAGCGGCGTCGACATCGATGGTTCGTCGGTGCGCAAGGGCGCCGTCGATTCCGTGCTTGCCCATGTCAACCAGTCGGCAGCTGCCGCCCATGGCACGCGCCCAAGCAGCGAATCCATCCGCGATCTCCAGTCCATCGCCGACGAGATCGCCAAGTCCGGCGGCACGCCGCTGGCGGTCGAACGCGACGGGCGCCTGCTCGGCGTCGTCCACCTCAAGGACATCGTCAAGGGCGGCATCAGCGAGCGTTTCACCGAACTGCGCCGCATGGGCATCCGCACGGTGATGATCACCGGTGACAACCCGATGACGGCGGCGGCGATCGCCGCGGAAGCCGGCGTCGACGACTTCCTCGCGCAGGCCACACCGGAGGACAAGCTGAAGCTGATCCGCGACGAACAGGCCAAGGGCAAGCTGGTGGCCATGTGCGGCGACGGCACCAACGATGCACCCGCCCTTGCACAAGCCGATGTCGGCGTCGCCATGAACACCGGCACGGTTGCCGCCCGCGAGGCCGGCAACATGATCGATCTCGACAGCGATCCGACCAAGCTCATCGAGATCGTCGAGATCGGCAAGGCGCTCTTGATGACGCGGGGTTCGCTGACGACCTTCTCGATCGCCAACGACGTGGCCAAGTATTTCGCCATCATTCCGGCGATGTTCGCCGTCTTCTACGTCGCACCGGGACAGACGACCGGCCCGCTGCAGGCACTCAACGTCATGCATCTGGCGACGCCGCAAAGCGCCATCCTGTCGGCCATCATCTTCAACGCACTGATCATCATCGCGCTGATCCCGCTGTCGCTGAAGGGCGTCAAATATCGCGCCATCGGCGCCGGCGCGCTGCTCAGCCGCAATCTTCTCGTCTACGGCCTCGGCGGCCTCATCGTGCCTTTCGTAGGCATCAAGGCGATCGACATGATCGTCACCGCGCTTGGCCTTGCTTAAGGAATTACGCTCATGTTCAAACAGATAAGACCCGCGATCATCATGATCGTCTTCTTCACGGTCCTGACCGGCCTGATCTATCCCTTGGGCATGACCGGCATCGCCCAGGCGATCTTCCCGCGCCAGGCCAATGGCAGCTTGATCGAGAAGGATGGCAAGGTTATCGGCTCCGAGCTGATCGGCCTGACGTCTGAGAAGGACTATGGCGGCAGCACCGAGATCAATGCATTCGAAGGTTCGGACATCGAGGTCGAGTGGCGAAACCTGGCCAATATAACCCGGCGGAAGAAGACGGCCAACAAGGACAAATTCTTCCTGCACACCAGCGCGCTGCGCTCCGAGATCCGGCAGAAGGCCGGCACCGGCACCGTGGCCCTGAACAAGGGCTTCAAGCAGAGAGGGGGGAGCGGCGCGGTCAGCTATGGATGCGTGACGATTACCCCATTCTTCTACACCGCCGACACAGGCAAGCGCGTCTACAAGATCGCTGACATCTCCATCAACCTGCTCGCGGGGGCGCCGGTCAACGTCGCGCATGCTGTCTTGAACCAGCAGGTGTTCAACCAGAGCCAGAACGTCTCCGGCAACATGCCCGTCCTGGCACGCCTGATGGGCCTCAGCGAGAGCGCAATCAAGAAGCTGGAGGGCGGTGTCATCGATCGCCACCGCATCCGCCGGAGGAACAAGAGCGGCTTCAAGATCGGGTCGTTTGAGAACTCGTTCACCGGCGACAGCATGAGTTTCTACCGGCCAATGCTCGAGCCCTCCCTGGCGTACTTCTTCCAGAGGAAAGTCCCAGCCGCGGTCGAGAAGGCACTGAACCGATACTCGATCGGCAAGGGCCGCAAATACGGAGATTGAGAATGGCCTACATGAATGTCTGGACGTCGGTCGCGGCCTACGTCAACCAGCAGATCCAGATGATCGCCGCCAACGGCATCACGCCGCTCGAAAGCATGCAGATGTTCGACTGGGAGGCGCACGCAAACATCGAAGAGGCGCCGGCTCTCCACCTGATCGGTCCAGCCTCGCTGGCGATCGACGAGCTGTCCAATGGGATCTACAGCGCCACGTTCGTGATCGGGGTCGGTTCGTTCAAGGATGATGGATTGTTCGTCCACCGCAAGATGGTGGACTTTCTCTTCAAGTCTTTGAAGAGCGGGACGCGCCTGTCGGTATTCGACAGCACGACGGAGCAGCCATACAGCTGGCTCAAGATTGTTGATGGAACCTCAGTCGCCCCGATGACCAAAGCCAACACGCGAGCGCTTCAGTTTATTCAGGCCGAGGCCTTGGTCGACCCAATGGCATAGTGAGCCTGCAAGATGGCTCGGTTGGTTTCATCTTCTTGAGCAAGAGCTGTCTCAATCAAGGTGACGATCTCGGCGGAGGTGGAGCGACGAAGAAATGTAGCACGGCGCTCCAATACCTCCTTCAACTCGTCATCAACGTTCACGGTAATGCGCTTCATTTTACACCATTATGCTGCACAGGTTCATTGCTCATATAGCGACGGGTGCCCACCTAACAAGCGCGATTGAAAGATCATTCTGCGCCGATTTCAAAAGGAGCACCCCATGGCCGGTAACGCCAAAACGAATAAGTTTATGCTTTCCACGGCGACCGTCATGCTTGGCGCGCTCGCTGACCTCCACAAGCTGAACCCGATCGAGCATTCAATCGGCCTGGTGAAGAACTTCCAACTGACCGGCGAAGCCGCGTACACCGAACTGACACAGGGCATCCGCAACGCCGTTGTCATGTCCGTGCGTACGGGTGAGGGCCTCAAGACGTCGTGCGAAGTCTACGAGTTCACCGCGAAGAACATCGCCTACGCCGCCGGTCATGACGCCTCGGGCACGGGCTTTGACGTTGTGGAT
Organism: Mesorhizobium sp. M7A.F.Ca.MR.362.00.0.0; assembly: GCF_004023175.1. Taxonomy (NCBI): domain Bacteria; kingdom Pseudomonadati; phylum Pseudomonadota; class Alphaproteobacteria; order Hyphomicrobiales; family Phyllobacteriaceae; genus Mesorhizobium; species Mesorhizobium sp. M7A.F.Ca.MR.362.00.0.0. The sequence continues at coordinate 6,118 of NZ_RZTF01000181.1, read as the reverse complement.
GAACTGTCCGCGCTCAGCGCCGAAGCCATCGCTGCCTCGGACGAGATCGTTCTTGCCGTGGCGCCCACCGCTCCGGTCGTTGCGGGCGACTACCTCTTCATCCAGAAGGGTCAGGACGACTACGTTCACGTCGTCAAGGCCGGCTCGTATGACAACGTGACGAAGACGGTCACGCTGGCCGCCGGCTTCGAGATCCCGACCGGCATGACGTTCCCGGTGGGCGCCCGCGTCGGCCGCCTCAAGCGTGTCGATGTCGGCCAGGCTGTGACCCAGCCCGACCTGGCGTGCAAGGTCACCGGCATCCTGCCGAAGGACAACACGCCGTTCACCATCCTTCTGCCGAAGGTCAAGGTGACGCGCGGCCTGGGCATCTCGTTTGCCTCGGACAACTTCTCGAACATGCCGTTCGAG
>NZ_RZTF01000181.1:3992-5697 GCF_004023175.1 Mesorhizobium sp. M7A.F.Ca.MR.362.00.0.0 | reverse complement strand
AGCCTTACCAGATGGTCACGACCGATCCTTTCTACGGGGAATACGGCGACGGCCAGGCGATCCTGCTGGCTCGCTAATTTCCAAAACGGGTAGAACAAGACCTCGCCAGTGACCATATCACTGGCGAGGTCTTTCTTTTCTAGGAGCTACTGAATGTCCGATCTACAGGACCGTTTCGAGATCACACAAGACGGCGAAAAGCGCGAGATCTTCATGTCCTTCGGACTGTTGAACGAGATCACCGCCCTGATGGGCGAGCCGGCCACCGCGGCCAGCGTCTATTTCGCCCCCAAGCTTCGTGAACAAGTGCTGCTAAGCGCGCTTCACGATCGTGCCCCCAGCGGCAAGATCAAGGAACAGCTGGTGTCGCTCGACGATGTCGAAATCTCGGCTTCCGACATGGAAGCCCTCCTGGCATGGGAGGTCGATCACGCCATCGGTTTTTTCACACGCTCTATGGATCGAGTGGTGAAACTGAAGGGGGCTCTCGAAGGTCTCAATCAGGGCGCGTCTTCACTGACTGGATCGCCAGTCTCTCCTTCGAAGAAGCGATAATTTGGACACTGAAGGTTAAGCCGAGCGATCTCCGCGAAGTCTACTGGGGTCACACCTACAAAGACCTCGTCACGATCGTCCGGCTCAACACGGAAGGAAAGGTAGCGGAGCTCGGTCAGCATTTCGACAACCTGGCAACAGTCGTGTCGAAGGCCCTCGGTGGCTCCGACGAAGAGGATGACGACGGCGACGTCACGGTGATCGAAAGCTGGGACGACCTCGCGGCGGCATTCAGAACACTAGGGGGTCAAGTTGGCGCTTGAGCAAAATGACATCCGGTATGACGTCGATATCGACCTGCAGGATAGTCTTCGAGAAATCGACCAGCTCCGCAACAAACTGAAATCCTTCAGTGACGACCTCGCCGTCAGCTCCACCGAAGTCCAGAAGAACATGCGCAAGGCGGCGCAGGAATACGTCTCCTACATCAAGAAGCTTGAGAGTGATCTGAACACCCTCAAGAAGCAGGGCAAGGACACCACCGCCGAAGAGGCACGGCTGTCTCAGATCCGCAACCGGCAGCGCGCAGCACCTGCTGGCATCGCCAGTGACTATGCTCGGGGAACGGACGCCTCCCAGGCCAACCGCGCCGTCCTGCAGCGCGAAATCAACGAGATGAAGTCGACCACCAACGAGCTGGTGGGAAAATACTTCGACGAGTTGAACGCCAGCTATCTCAAGACCGTCAAGCGATCCCTGACCAACGTGCAGAACGAAGAGACGTTGATCCGCAACCGGATGAACGATCGCAACAGCCGCGCCACAATGGGTGACGCCGCCTACGGCTTCCAGAAGCAGGGCGAGCGCCGGAACCTCAATGGCGGCGCCAACCAGTTCCTGTCGCAGGCCGGCATCCTGAACAACTACGCCCTGGTCGGTGGCGCCTACAGCGCTGCCTTCAGCCTGGGCAACTTCATCGTCAAGCTGGACGAGCAGTTCAAGCAGTTCCAGGCCATCACTGCGTCGACCAACAACGAGATGGGATTGATGGAGGACCGGCTCCTCTCGGTGTCGGAAAAGACCAAGTTCACTGCCAACGAAATCGCCGAGGCCGCAACCCTGATGGGCCAGGCCGGTTTGTCGGCAGCTCAGGTCTCCGACGCCATTGAGCCTGTGGCCAAGCTGGCGACCGCCGCCGGCACCCAGCTGA
>NZ_RZTF01000181.1:0-3982 GCF_004023175.1 Mesorhizobium sp. M7A.F.Ca.MR.362.00.0.0 | reverse complement strand
GAAGGACGCCGTCGACCTCGTCACGACCTCCCTAAACATCTTCGGCCTGCAGGCAGGCGAGGCCGGCCATCTGGCCGACGTCTACACCGCCGCGTTGAACGAGAGCAAGCTGACCCTGGACCAGCTGTCGGCCGCCATGCAGTACGCCGGTAACACGGCTGCGACGGTGGGCATCAGCTACAACGAACTGACCGCCGCCGTGGGCGCGCTCGCCAACGCAGGCATCAAGTCCGGCTCGACCATCGGCACTGGCATGCGACAGCTGCTCGTGGATCTGATCACGCCTTCGAAGAACCTGAAGGCAGAGCTCTCCCGCCTCGGCCTGTCGTTGGACGACATCGACATTAAGTCGCACGGTCTCTCGGGAGTCCTGGAGAACCTCAAGAACGCCGGCTTCGACACGTCGAGCGCCTTTAGTGGCCTGGAGGTGCGCGCCGCCGCGGCCTACACCGCGCTGTCGAACAACCTCGACACCATGTCGGAGCTCCGCCAGTCTTTCATCCTGACCAACGCTGCCGCCGAGGCGAACGAGACCCAGATGGAGTCTCTCGCCAACACCGCCAGGAACTTTGGCTCGAACCTTGGCGCGCTGGTCTACACGGCTTTCCAGCCGTTCCTCCGTACACTTCAGAGCACCGTGTCAGTTGGCGCCGGCGTCCTTGCATGGCTGCGCGAGCTCGGCCCGCTGGTCGAGATTGTTGGCACTGCCTTCGCCACGATGGTGTCGGCCATGATCCTGGTCAAGCTGGGCCGGCTGGCTGCTGGGCTGATCGGTATCGGGGCGGCGGCGACCGGAGCAACCGGCGCGATGGTGGCCCTGCGCGCCGCCACGCTGGGCAACCCACTCTTCCTGGGCGCCACCGTCCTGATCACCGGTCTTCAGCTCCTGACGGCATACGCCGACACTGCGGGCCGCGTGCAGGCCTCGCTGGACCAGCTGAAAGCCGAACAGAACGATTATCAGGCGTCGGTCGACAACACCAACGACCGGATCACCAGCCTGTCTGCGGCCATGGACGACCTGGCCCTGAAACAGAAGAACCTCGACAACGGCAGCGAGGTCCTGCGCAAGACCAAGATCATGGAAGTGCTGTCGAGCTTCCAGGAGCTGACCGGCGAGATCGATGCCTCCACCGCCTCGGTCGCGGACCTGATCCAGGCCATGCAGAACCTCAAGACCGAGATGGTCAACGGCCTGCCTGACCAATTTGGTTTGCTCGTCGACAAGATCGACCAGCGGATTGCCATCCTCAAGAATGCGGCCACCGATCAGGCCAATGGCGAGGGTGCATGGATCGCTCGGCAGGCGGCCTCCAACCGGTTCGGAAACGGCGGTACCATCTACGCCAATCAACAGGGCGTCTTCAACGATGAGATTGCCAAGCGGTTCGGCAAGGACGTCGCCGAGGCGTTTGAACTGTCCACCCATCAGAAGGGTATCGACGAGGTTGGTGGGCAGCGCGCCCAGGCACTGTCAGTCATCATTGAGCGGATGATCAATGCCACTGAGCGGAAGATTAAGCCGCTCAACGACCGAAGCGGTTTCATGGGCATCGGCAGCGACCTGTCTCCCGAGGAAAACGAGCAGCTGGTCTCTCTCCGCAAGGACGTCAATTTCCTGAAGACGCTTAAGGAAGGCTACGACCCGCTCTCGAAGTACCTGGTGCAGATCGACGCGGAGAAGGCCAATCGCAATGTCCAGGTCGACAAGCAGGCCGGCGCTACGCTCGCGAGCACCAAGGGCTACCAGAACGCCGACATAGCCGCCCGCGACACCAACAAGTATCTGCAGGGCCGATTGGGCGAGATCATCAGCGCCGATCTGCCGATCGAGCAGACCAAGGCGGCCTATGACCAACTCGAGGCCGAGCTCAACCAGCGTATCGAGAAGATCAATGCCGAGCTGAAGACCGCGGCCGACGAGATGCGCGCCTCGGGCGATTTCAGCGACAAGGACATCAAGGACGCACTGGACGGCAGTGAGATCCAGACCAACCTGGCTGGCCTGCAGGGTGCGTTCAAGAAGGGCGCCGAGGGCTCGATCAAGGCCTTCAAAAAGTTCCAGAGCTACATGCTGGAGCAGGGCCAGAAGGATATCGAGAAGCAAGTCGCCGCCACGAAGAAGCAGCTCGCCGACGCCACGAATGAGCGTCAGGTCGACCTCCTGGAAAACCAGCTCTACGCGCTCGACAGCAAGCTGGCCAAGCTGGAGCAGGATGCATTCGACGCCGATCCCGACAAGAACGTCGGTGACAACGACGCCGACCTCGAACTGGCCAAGCGGAAGATCCGTGACCAGCAGAAAGACCGCCGGGACGATCTCATCGGGTCGGTCATCGAGAAGCGGGCAGCGCTGGCGGAGAAAGCCAACGAGGCGTTCGAAGGCAACCTCAAGGATCAGCTGAAGGGCGTTCAGGACGAGATGGCAAATCTCGTCCAGTCGATCGACAACAAGTCGACCGAGGAAGCCATCAAGGCGGTCAAGGCCAAGCTCGACGAGCTGAACGCGAAGGCCAAGCAGCTCGCCGGCCAGATCGCGGGCATCTCGGTGGGCGATGACTTCGGGTCGTTCGCCGTGGGTGGTCTCCCGACCGCCGACGCATCCGACATCCAGCGGAAGATTATCGACGCTGCCAACAAGGCCGGCATCCCGGCGCAGATCGCGCTCGCCGTCGCGTCCTTCGAGAGCCAGTTCAAACCGACCGCTAAGAACCCGTTGTCGAGCGCCGCCGGCCTCTATCAGAACACGGACGACAATTGGGCCAGCCATGGCCTGACGCCGGCTGACCGCAGCAGCGTCGACATGCAGATCTTCGCCGGCATCCAGGACATGCTCCGCACCCAGAAGGCGCTCGGGTCCACGCAGCTGTCCTTCAAGGACTATTACGGCTCACACCTGCTCGGCCAAGCTGGTTATGAGAAGGCCACTGCAAACCCGAATGCAAATGCTGCCACTCTGCTCGGGCAGGGTGTGGTCACTGGCAACGGCGGTAACCTCCAGCAGACTGCCTCGCAGTTCGTCGACATGGTCTACCAGAAGGCCGCAGTCCACCTGGAGAAGGTCAAGGGCCTTGTCCAGAAACCTATCGATGCGGCCGACGACGCGCTGACCACCGAGACGGACAACCTGACCGAGAAGTCCGATGACGCCGTCAGGGATTTTTCGAAGAAGGCCGAAACGAACCAGACCAAGCGGATCACCAAGCTCCTCGACGGTCAGGCCAAGGCTCTCGAAGCCCAGATCAACACCCTCATGGTCCAGTCCTCGAAGGCCCAGGACCCACAGGCTCTCCAGTCGATCATTGATCAGGTGAAGTCGAAATGGGCCGACATGGCTCAGAAGGAAATCGACGCCTTCACCAAGACGAACGAGGGCACCGATGATTTCGACGAACGCCTCACGGCCCTGAAGGATCAGCTGAACTCCGGCCTGAGCGGCAAGATCATCACGCTGCTGGACCGCTACCAGCAGTCGATCGAGAACCTCGAGTTCAAGCCCCTGGAGGAAGCCCAGGCCAGGCTCGCTGCGATGCAGAACCCGCTCTACGCGAACAAGTTCAGCGATGCCCAGGTCCAGGGCGCCCAGCACGACGTGCAGCTCCAGCAGCAGGCCGCTCAGCAAGAGCGCCTGAACCAGCTCGAGCAGCTCCACGCCTACATCCTCCAGCAGGTGTCGGCCGCCGAGCAGCAGTACGGCGCCAACAGCGAAATGGTCCAGGCGCTGAAGGAGCGTCAATACTCGGTCGAGCAGTCCCTGACCGGCGTGCGTCGCCAGGCTACCGCCGACACCACGGCGGCGGCCCAGACCGAAATGACGCTGAAGGACGCAATCGAGGCGGCCAACCGCGCCTGGATGCAGCGCAACGGTCTCATGGACGCCAACGGCAACATGATCTCGTCGGCTCAGAAGGCCGGCGCGGCCTGGGGCCAGGCGCTCGACGGTATCGCCAACTCCATGGGCACGCTGTTCACCGATCTGGCA
>NZ_RZTF01000180.1:0-12333 GCF_004023175.1 Mesorhizobium sp. M7A.F.Ca.MR.362.00.0.0 | reverse complement strand
ATATATAAATGATCATTCGGTTATATCGGGATGTCAAGATGACACGGCCAAAAACCCAGTCCGACGAGCAGGTGCTGGAGACCGCGCACCGGCTAATCCACGAGCATGGTCCCGAAGCACTCACCTTCGAGCGTCTGGCAAAGGCCTGCGGTCTCTCCGGTGCAACGCTGGTGCAGCGCTTCAAGAACAAGGCGCAGCTGAAACAGCGCACTTTGCTGCACGCCTGGGACGGTCTCGACGAGAACACCAGAAAGCTGGCAGCCGCCGTTCCCAGAACCCCCACTGGTGCGGTCGCGTTGCTGGTGGCGCTGTCGCAATTCTATGGCGGCATCGAATCCTATGCCGAAGGCCTGCTTGTCCTGCGCGAGGATCTGCGCGATCCCGTGCTCAGGGCGCGGGGTGCGGCCTGGAAGGCGTTCCTGTGCGACACACTTGCAGCCTGTTTTGCCAAGACGCCCAACCCGCCACGCGACATCGGCCTGCTGATGGCCTCGCATTGGCAAGGCTCGTTGCTGTGGTGGAGCTTTGACCCGGCCATCGAAGTGGCCGCCTATGTCGAGGACAGCCTGAACCGCTTCGTCGCTGCCATCACAACGGCGCCGGCCCGAAAACCGTGATGGTTCTTGGCGTCTCGGCTATAATCCGATGTCGCCTTCAGCCGCGCCTTCAAGCGCGTCATCGGCTTGGCGCGCAGCCATCTCCGGGGCGAGGAACAGGCCGATATCCGCCAGGCCAGCTGACGCACAGGGTTTCGAACTCAGCTTGCCAAAGGCAGTTCGGCGGTCCCGGCAGCTTTTTTGCCGGCAGCTTTTCGCGATAGGAATTTTTTCTTGACTCGGTGACCTCAGCTATGCTACATTTCTGTCTATGGTGCTGATTTGCGCCAGTGACCCGCCGCACAGGCGGGTTTTCGTTTGATGCTCCGTCCCTACGCCTGGCGAAAGCTCCGAAGGAACCCGTTGACCCGAGTTCATTGCCCTGAGCCGACGCATGGAGCCGTGACGGACTGGCGATTCCAGGCTAAAGCAATTCCAGGAAAAGTGTGAAGCGGTTTTTCCGTCCGGAATTGCGTCAAAACAAAGAGATAGAGCGGTTCAACGTTTCCGTTAAACGATGAACTGCTCTAGAAAAATCCGCATGGTTTTCACCTCGCCCAAGACTGCCTTGCCGGCCTCGGAGGGTCCGCTCACCGACATCTTGCGCGGATTGCGGCTTGATGGCGTCGACTATGGCCGCTGCGAACTTTCAGAGCCATGGGCCGTGTTGTTTCCTGCCCAGAAGGCAGCAAGATTTCACTTCATTGGCCGCCGCGGATGCTGGCTGTTCTCGCCAGCCGGAGAATGGATTGAGCTGACACCCGGCGATGCGTTGCTCTTGCCGCGCGGCGCCGAGCATGTCGTTGCCAGCGCGCCTGGCATTCCTGCCGTGCCGATCGAAAGCTACACTGTCGAGCCTTTGCAGGACAATGTCTTCAATGTCTCCAATGGCGGCCACGGCCCGAAAATCTTGCTGTTTTGCGGCAGCATGCACTTCAACCTGGACGGATCGCACCCCTTGCTGGGCATGATGCCGGACATGATGCGCGCCAAGGAATTGATGGCTGGCGAGCCAGGTATTCCGCATCTGCTGCAAGCCATGGCCGGCGAGATCACCATGAACCGCGCCGGTTCCGGCGGCATGCTGGCGCGGCTGGCCGACGTACTGGCTGCAAGCATCATCCGTTCATGGGTGGAAAACAGCGGCGGCGACACCAGAGGCTGGATCGCGGCGATCAGGGATCGCGACATCGGCCGCGTAGTTGCCGCCATTCATCTGCAGCCCGACAGGAACTGGACTGTCGAAGCGCTGGCGCGCGAAATGGGCGCCTCGCGATCGGCCTTCGCCGAACGCTTCACGGCCGTCGTTGGCGAAACACCGGCGAGATATGTCGCCCGGATACGCATGCACCAGGCGCGGCAATGGCTGATCGATGATCGGATGCGGGTTTCGGTGGTCGCCGCCAGACTGGGTTACGATTCCGAAGCGTCGTTCAGCCGGGCGTTCAAGCGCATCATAGGCATCGCGCCCAGCCACCTGCGCACCGTCGACGGCACCTCCGAAAACCGCTGAGGCGATCCCGGATCCGCGGCCATGGATCGCAGGGTCTGGATGAATTGCCGGGTCTGGATGAATTGCCAAGCCTTCCGGACGCAATGCCATTGCCGGGCCACCCGCATGCAATAGCTTGCCATAACCAGGCAGCCAGCGGCCGGCGTCCAGTCGGTCCGAAGAGGAGAACCATGCCAAATCATCCGAAGGTCATCGCACTCGCCGTCATGCTTGCGGTTCCCGGGCGCGCCTTTGCCCTCGAGGACAGCTACCTGCCGGCCGACAAGATCCCCTATGTGGCGGAAGTACCCGACCAGCCGCATCGTCTTGGCCCATTGTGGGGCGAGCGGGCCAAGGGTCCGGCAGGCACGTTGCTGAAGGTTCCCGGCAACTGGCGTGCACCGGTCCATGCGCACACCGCGGATTATCGTGCGGTGGTCATAAAGGGGCTGTGGGCGCACTGGCAGATGGATGGCGGCGAGGCGACCAAGGTCGAACTGCCTCCTGGATCCTACTGGACCCAGAAAGCCAATGAGATGCATGACGACGCCTGCGTCTCCGACACGGAATGCGTGATCCTGCTGATCAACGACACGCCCTACGAAACCTACTTCCAGAAATAGGCTGGGATGCGGCCTCACGCATGTCGCCCAAAAGTGACCTCGGTTTTGGGAGAACGACATGCACAAAAACAAAGACCTAAAGCGCGTCGCATGAATCCGTTTCAGCGCGACGCGCTTTATGAGGCGTGTCGCAAGCTGACGCCGCTGCCCTTGTCGAACAGCACCACCTTGTCGGGGTTCCAGGCAAAGCGCACCGCCTGCTCGATGGCGACGTCGGTCCTGGCCGGCACGGTGGCACGCAGTGTCGCGTCGCCGACGCGCAGCGTCAGGATCTTTTCGACGCCGTGGTTCTCGACGTCGTGAACATGCGCCTCGACCGGCGCGCCGCTCTCGAGATAGACGTCCTCGGGACGAATGCCAAAGACGAGCGGGCGACCGTCGGTCGCCCCGCCCGCTTTGGCTCCCCCCGAAAAAGGCAGTTCGAAGTTCAACGGCGCCATCACCGCGCGGCCGTTCACAAGCTTGCCGTCGATGAGGTTCATTGGCGGCGAGCCGACGAAGCTCGCCACATAGGTATCGCGCGGATTGTTGTAGATCTCGTGCGGCGTGCCGGTCTGAACGATGCGGCCATGGTTGAGCACGCCGACCTTGTCGCCCATCGACATCGCCTCGATCTGGTCGTGGGTGACGAACAGGAAGGTGGCGCCGAGCTGCATCTGCAGGTTCTTCAGTTCAGTCCGCAGCGCCTCGCGCAGCTTGGCGTCGAGCGCAGACAGCGGCTCGTCCATCAGGAACACACGCGCACGCGGCTTGCGCACGATGGCGCGGCCGATCGAGACGCGCTGCATCTCGCCGCCGGACAGCCGATCCGTCTTGCGGTCGAGCAGGTGCTCGATCCGCAGCGTACGGGCGGCACGGTCGACGCGATCCTTGATCTCGGCGTCGGGCAGCCGGCGAATTTTCGGCTTCAGCGGGAATTCGAGATTTTCACGCACCGTGTAGCGCGGATAGAGCGAGTATTGCTGCAGCACCAGCGCCACGTCACGCTCGGCCGCACCCCAGTCGGCGACGTCGACGCCGTCGATGAAGACCTGGCCTTCGCTCGGCTTTTCCAGGCCGGCGATAAGCCGCAGCGTCGTCGTCTTGCCGGCGCCCGTCTCGCCCAGCAGCACGAAGAACTCGCCATCGGCAATATCGAGATCGAGCCCGGTGAGCGCAGTGTGGTTGCCGAAAGTCTTCGAGATGTTCTTGAGCTGGATATGGGCCATGTCTATCGTCCCGATCTCTTTTTCGAGGGTGTCTGCCCTCCGCTATAGCTCCGGGCGTTCGATTGTTCGAAAGGCCAAGTCATTGGCCTTTCGTGTCCTTCGGCCATCACAATCTCACTCCCAGCGACTTGCCGCTTGCCGTGTCGAAGAAATGCGCTTGGGCCGGATCGATCCTGGCGAACACCTTCTGGCCGGGACCGGCGACGAAGCCGCTCTTGGTGCGTGCGCGCAGCATCTTTGAGCCGACCTTGAGATCGACAATGTCGAAGGAGCCAAGCGGCTCGACGATCTGCGTCTCGACCGGCAAAAACCCCTCCGTCGCCTCGCGGCGGATGAGAACGCCTTCCGGCCGGATGCCGAGCGCGAGCTGGCCGCCTGCATGGCCGTTGAGCTTCGACAGCAGCGCCCGCGGGAACTCGAAGCCGGCGGGAGCCCCGCCGACCGTCACCGAGACCGAGGACGCCGTCTCGGCGACTGCCGCATCGGCGACGTTCATCACCGGACTGCCGACGAATTGCGCCACGAACAGATTGGCCGGGTGCGAATAGACCTCGTCGGGCGAGCCGACCTGCTGCAGCACGCCTTCATGCATGATGACGATGCGGTCGGCGAGGCTCATCGCCTCGACCTGGTCGTGCGTCACATAGATGGTCGTCGACCCTTGCTTGATGTGCAGCCGCTTGATCTCGGCCCGCATCTCCTCGCGCAGCTTGGCGTCGAGCGCGCCGATCGGCTCGTCCATCAGCATGGCCTTCGGCCGCCGCACCAGCGCCCGGCCAATGGCGACGCGCTGCATGTCGCCACCCGAGAGCGCCGATGGCTTCTTGTCCAGCAGATCGGTGATCTGCAGCGTCTTGGCGACGGAGCGAACCTCGCTGTCGATCTCCGTCTTGCTCTTGCGCGTGGCGCGCAAGGGGAAGGCGATGTTCTCGTAGACGCTCATATGCGGATAGAGCGAGAACGACTGGAAGACCATGGCAATGTCGCGGTCGGCGGCCTTTAGATGCTGGATCGGTTTGCCGTCGATGAGGATGTCGCCCTCGTCGATCGTTTCCAGCCCGGCGATGGCCCGCAGCGTCGTCGTCTTGCCGCAGCCCGACTGGCCGAGCAGAACGATGAACTCGTTGTCGGCGATCTTGAGGTTCAGGTCCTTGATGACCTGGACGGCGCCGAAGAATTTCTGGACGCCGCGAAGCTCGATCTGGGTCAATGCTGTGCTCCCGGATTGCGCACCTGGCCGGTGCCGGCCTTTTCCTCAGGCGCGATCTTGGAGGTGACGTTGAAGCCGACCAGCCCGATCAGGATGATGGTCAGGCCATATGTGTGCAACAACAGGTTCCAGGGCTGGCAGAGTGCTATGATGCCGAGCACCATCAGCACCTGCGAACCGGGCTCCAGATATTTCTGGTTGATGGCACGAAAGCTCATTTGCGAATCGCTCCGAAGGACATGCCGCGCAGCAGATGGTTGCGGAGCAGGAACGTGAAGATCGCGACCGGCAGCAGGAATAGAAAGGTTCCGGCGGCGATCACCGTCCAGTCCGGCAGGCCCGAGCCGACCTGGCTCGGGATGAAGGGCGGTGCGGTCTGGGCGCGGCGGTTGGTCATGATCAGTGCGAAGGCATATTCGTTCCACGCGGTGATGAAGCAGAACACCGCGGTGGCGGCGATGCCGGTGGCCGCCTCGGGCAGCACGATCTTGAAGAAGGCCTCCATGCGCGTGTAACCGTCGACCAGGGCCGCCTCTTCATACTCTTTCGGTATCTCATCCATAAAACCCTTCATCAGCCACACCGAGAAGGACAGGTTGAAGGCGGTGTAGAGGATGATCAGGCCCACATGCGTGTCGTTGAGGCCGACCGCCCGGTACATCAGGAACATCGGGATCGCCACCACCACCGGCGGGAGCATGCGTGTCGACAGGATGAAGAAGAGCAGGTCAGCCTCCCCCTTCACCTTGAAGCGCGAAAAGCCATAGGCGGTGAAGGTGCCCATGCCGACCGCCAGCACCGTGGAGGTGATGGCGATGATCAGCGAGTTCATGAAGCGGCTCGGATAGCCGGACCATTGCACCTGGCCCTTGCCGTCGCGCACGATCTTTTCACCGCCGTCGAAGACGACGCGCTCCCACCAGGGCGCTGCCGCATACTCTTCCGGCGTCGGCGCGCTGCGCAGTTGCGAGCGCTTGGTGAACAGTTTGACGAAGGGCGATATCTCCGGCTGGAACACCACCGTCGGCGGGATGGTCGTGGCAAGATTGCGCGGCTTGAACGCCGTTGAGGCAATCCAGTAGATCGGCGCGAGGAAGATGATCGTCACCAAAAGGACAACGACGATGGCGACGCGATTGAAGCCGATTTCGGAAGAAGTGCGGACGGCGGCCATCTCAGCGCTCCTTCACCTTGTTGAGGTATTTGACGTAGATGTTGGTGATAGCCAGCACCATGATCAGCACGATGTAGGCAAGCGCGCAGGAGCGCCCGGTCTGCCATTCCTGGAACGCCATCTTGTAGAGCCGGATCGAGATCACCTCGGTGGTTGGCTGGCTGGTCAGGATGTAGGCGAGATCGAAGGTCTTGAACGCCTCCATGGTGCGGAAGATGATCGCGATCATCAGAATCGGCGCGACCAGCGGCAGCGTAATGCGAAAGAAGGTATAGAACGAGCCGGCGCGGTCGATCGCCGCCGCCTCGTAGAGGTGCTTCGGCACTGCCGACAGGCCGGCAAGCGACAGCAGCATGACGAAGGGCGACCACATCCAGATGTCGGTGATGGCAACCGCGTAGAGCGCCATGTCAGGGTTGGACAGCCATTCGAAATTGCCGAGGCCGAGTGCATAGTTGATGACACCCCATGATGGATCATAGAGCAGCTTCCAGAACAGACCGACGACGGCCATCGACAGCATCATCGGCAACAGCAGCAGTGTCGTCAGCAGGCCCTTCAGCGGGATATCGCGGTTGAGCAGCAACGCCACGCCAAAGCCGACGATGACCTGACCGACCACGGAGACGATGACATATTTGGCGGTGATGGCGAAATTCGACCAGATGAACGGGTCGTTGAGCAGTTCGCGGTAATTCTGCAGTCCGACGAAATTGGCCGCCGCCGGGCTCGACGCGCGAAAGTCGGTGAACGAATAGCCGAGCGAATAGAGCAGTGGAAAGATGTTGAAGACGATCAGGAAAACGATCGTCGGAATGATGAAGAGATTTCGGATCGTGAGATCGCTCATGCCGCGGGTGGCGGAGCGCGAGTTGGGATCCAGCGTGGTCATGACTGCAGTGGCCAAGGCCAGTTCCTTCCTTGAGAAAAGAAAACGGAAGGGGTGGGCTCCCACCCCTTCCGAGCGTTAGTACCGCTTACTTCACGCGGTTGTACTTCTTGAACGTCGCGTTCCAGTCCGCGGCGAGCGAATCGAGCACTTCCTTGGCCGTGCCCTGATTGCCGGTGATGTACGGATAGACGCGTTGGTTCATCGCGATGAGCAGCTCGGCATATTCCGGCGTCGCCCAGAAGTCCTTCACCTTGAACATGGTTTCGTAGAAGGCCTTGTTGTAAGGCGTGGCGTTCTGGAATTCAGGCGACTCGAGCACCTTGGCACTTGCCGTGTAACCGCCAAGTTCCGCCCACTTCTTCTGCGTCTCGTCTTTGATGAACCATTCCAGGAACTTCATCGCCTCTTCCTTGTTGTTGGAATAGGAGATGACGGAGATGCCCTGGCCGCCGAGCGCGGCGAACTGGTCGCCGTTCGGGCCGGCAGGGTTGGCGAAGAAGCCTGTGTTCTTGGCATTCGGGTTCGAGGCTTCGTTGATGAGCGCTGGGAAGAAGGCGAAGTAGTTCATGCTCATCGCAGCCAGATTTTCGGTGATCGCCTGGTTGTCCTCGATGAAGAAGCTCTTGGCCCAACCAGGAGGTGTGAAGGAATAGAGTTCCTTGTAGACCTCGAGCGCCTTGACGTTCTGATCGGAGTTGATGATCCCGTCGACCTTGTAGGTGGCATAGTCGCCAAGTTCGCCGCCGTAGGAGAAGATGGCGTTCTCAACGCCCATCACCAGGGCATCATATGAATTGTCGGTGTAGATGGCGACGCCGTAGCGCTTCTGGTCGGGACGGTGGAAGAATTCGGCAATGTCGCGCAGCGCCTTGAAATCCTTCGGCACGCCGAGATCGTAGCCATACTTGGCCTTGAAGGCTTCCATTTCCTTGGGGTCCTCGAACCAGTCCTTACGGTAGGACCAGCCGACTGCGTCACCCTCGGCCGGGATCGACCAGTACTTGCCAGAGGCCGACGGATATTCGGCGTAGTACTTGACAGTCGCCGGCGCCATCACCTCCTTCAAATTATGCTTGTTGAAGAAGTCGGTAAGGTCGACATAGTGGCCCGCCTCCGATGCGGCACCGATCCACTGCGAGTCGCCGACCACCATGTCGTAGGCGCTGCCCTTGGCGTTGAACTCGGTGAATGCCTTGGTCTGGAAGTCGGACCAAGGCGTGGTTTCGACCGTGACCTTCACGCCGGTCTCGGCCTCGTAGAGGTTGACGAGTTCCTGCAAATAGTTCGCCGGATCCCATTCCGCCCAGAATATGGTGAGTTCTTTGTCCTGCGCGTAGACGGACGTTCCGCAGGCAAGCGTTAAGCCGATACCAGCAAGTGCGCTGGTCACTAACTTGCGCATAATGATTTCCTCCCTTGTGCGCGTTCTACCTTATCGTGCGAGCCGGCAACGGGGCCGGCCCTGGTAGTTCCTCCCGTGATCGCACCTTCCCGGTTTCGAGCCTCCTCGCCCCTGCCGGAAAATGGACCGCAACCCTCACTTTCGATCCGCTTTTCTGATCCAATCTGGTATTACCAATTTCGCATGCTCGTCAAGCCCTTTCTTGGCAGCTTGACGTGGCCATTGCCATCGGTTTCCTGCTTTATCTGCCTGTTTTACCAAGATTTTCCTACTCAGTGATATGATTGGGTATTGTCCGATACCCCACTCGACGGCTAAGATCAGTAGCGTGCATGCCAATCTGGTCGAACCAGATAGGCTCTATTTCATGACTGCCTTCGGATCTAGGCTGCCTCCTTCATCGACCGATTCCGCGACTGCCGCACGCACCAGCGCCCCGGCCGCCCAATGGGCGACCGCCCTCGTCCGGCGGCTGTCCAGTCCCCAGATATCCTTGAGCACGATAAGCACCTCGACGCCGAAGATCAGCGACAGCGCCTGCGCCAGCCGCTTGAAGTCGCGCGGCGGCAAACGGCCCTTGAGCGGCGCGATCGCCTCCTTCAGCAAATCGATGCGATGGCCACGCGTGAAAGCCGGCTCACCGCCCAGCGTGCCGGCCTGACGCCGCGCCCATTGATCGAGCGACAGCTTCAGTGCTGCCTTGAACGTGGCCTCGAAGGCCTCGATGCGCGGCATGGCCGTGTCGAACAGCTCCGCGACCCGGCGCTCGGCATCGGCGGAGGTCGATCGCCAGGTGAGGATTGGCCCCAGCCCCTCGTCGACGACGGCCTGCACCAGTGCCGACTGGCTCGGGAAGTAACGATAGGCGGTGGCACGGGAAACCTCGGCCGCCTCGGCGACCTCGCTGACCGAGGGCGTGACGCCCGCCTGCATCAGCCTTGTTGCCGTCTCCAGCATCAGCCGTTTGGTCCGCGCGCGTGGCCCACGTTCGGGCACCGGGCCGGGTGCCCGTTCAGCGTCGTCGCTCGCAGCGGATTGTTGACGTGAGACATTCATGCCAATACGATACTCGCGTCTCAAAAATTTGCAATGGTGTCCGCATCGTCGAGTGGCCCGGGCAATGAGCGATGGGGGCGGCATCGCGCCTGTCAGGATCGGGGGAGCGCAATGAAGCGTATCTATGTGGCGGGTACCGCGGACACCAAGGGCGAGGAGCTCGCCTTCCTGGCCGATGCGATCACTGCTGCGGGCGCCATCGTTTGCCGTGTCGATGTCGGAACGCGCGACGCAACCATCCCCGTCGATATCGGCGCGAGGGAAATCGCCGACCATCATCCCGGCGGCCGTGACGCCGTGCTCGGCGGCAATGACCGTGGCGCCGCGGTCGCCGCGATGGGCACCGCCTTCGCCCGCTTTGCCCAATCGCGCAACGACATCGCAGCCATGATCGGCATCGGCGGCGGTGGCGGCACATCGATCATCACGTCGGGCATGCGCGCCCTGCCGCTCGGCCTGCCCAAGATCATGGTCTCGACGCTCGCCTCCGGCGATACCGCTCCCTATGTCGATGTCTCCGACATCATCATGATGCCGGCGGTGACCGACATGGCCGGACTGAACCGGATCTCCCGTGTCGTGCTGCACAATGCCGCCCAGGCGATCGTAGGCATGGCAACCAAGCCGGCGCCGCCACCCGACGGCAAACTATCGATCGGCCTCACCATGTTCGGCGTCACAACGCCTTGCGTGACCGCCATCGCCGACCAGCTCCGTTCCAGATATGACTGCATGGTCTTCCACGCCACCGGCACCGGCGGCCGCAGCATGGAAAAGCTGGCCGATAGCGGCTTGCTGTCCGGCGTCATCGACATCACCACGACCGAAGTCTGCGACCTCCTGTTCGGCGGTGTGCTGCCGGCGACTGACGATCGTTTCGGCGCCATAGTTCGTACGGGGCTGCCCTTTGTCGGCTCCGTCGGCGCGCTCGACATGGTGAATTTCTGGGCGCCTTCGACCATTCCGGACCACTATCGCGGGCGGCTTTTCTACGAGCACAATCCCAATGTCACGCTGATGCGCACCACGGCGGTCGAATGCCGTGCGATCGGCGAATGGATCGGCACCAGGCTCGCCCGCTGCGGAGGGCCGGTGCATTTTCTCATCCCGGAAAAAGGCGTCTCGGCGCTCGACATCGAAGGCGGCGCCTTCTTCGACCCGGAAGCCGACGCCGTTCTGTTCGAAGCCATCGAGCGCACCATCCAGCCCAACGGCAAACGCCGCGTGACGCGCCTGCCGCTGCATATCAACGACCCGGAATTCGCAAAGGCTGCAACATCGGCCTTCCTCGACATCGCCAGACAGTGAGAGATCCAGAAAGATGCCCGCCATACCGCGCAAGGACATATTGAAGAAATTCAGGGGAATGATCGCCAAGGGTGTGCCGATCGTCGGCGGCGGCGCCGGCACCGGCCTGTCGGCGAAAGCCGAGGAGGCCGGTGGCATCGACCTCATCATCATTTACAATTCCGGCCGCTACCGCATGGCCGGGCGCGGCTCGGCCGCCGGCCTGCTCGCCTATGGCAATGCCAACGAGATCGTCAAGGAGATGGCCTACGAGGTGCTGCCGGTGGTCCGACACACGCCGGTGCTGGCCGGCGTCAACGGCACCGACCCGTTCGTCATCATGCCGCTGCTGCTGGCCGAGCTGAAGACCATGGGCTTTTCCGGCGTGCAGAATTTTCCCACCATCGGCCTGTTCGACGGCAGCATGCGGCAAAGCTTCGAGGAAACCGGCATGGGCTTCGGGCTCGAGGTCGACATGATCGCCGAGGCGCACAAGCTCGATCTCTTGACCACGCCCTATGTCTTCAACCCCGACGAGGCCCGCGCCATGACAAAAGCCGGCGCCGACATCGTCGTCGCCCATATGGGTGTGACGACAGGCGGCTCGATCGGCGCCACCTCGGCCAAGTCGCTCGACGACTGCATCGTCGAGATCGATGCCATCGCCGACGCCGCGCGCTCGGTGCGCAAGGATGTCATCCTGCTCTGCCATGGCGGCCCGATTTCGATGCCCGACGACGCCCGTTACATCCTCTCCCATGCCAAGGGCCTGCACGGCTTCTATGGCGCCAGCTCGATGGAACGGCTGCCGGCGGAAGCCGCGATCGCCAAACAGACGGCCGATTTCAAGGCGGTGACACTTGGTGGTTACAAGACCACGAAGAAAAAGAAGGGATGATGAGACGATGACCGACACGAGCAAGGTATTTGTCTACCCGAAGGACGTCAGCGCCTTCGGCTTCGACTGGGGAAAATTGGCGCTGACGGTGGCGCCCGAAGTGAATGGCGCAACCCGGTTTTCCGGCGGTGTGGTGGACCTACCGTCCGGCAAGGGTCACACGCGCCACAACCATCCGGGCGCGGAAGAAATCATCTTCGTCATCTCCGGTCATGGCGAGCAGATGGTCGAGGACGAAAAGGGCAATCCGGTGGTCGCAAAAGTCGGCCCCGGCTGCACCATCTATGTCCCGGAAAGCCGCTTTCATTCGACGCTGAACACCGGCGACGGGCCGATGCAGCTTTTCGTCGTCTATTCGCCGGCCGGGCCTGAACTGGTTTTGCGTGAGCTGCCGGATTTCAGGCTGATCGCGCCGGGGCAGTGATGAACTTGTTCTAGGGTAGCGCTGCCCCTCATCGTCCTGCCGGACATTTCTCCCCGTATAGTGACGGGGAG